>JACPAW010000105.1 GCA_016180605.1 Candidatus Omnitrophota bacterium
AGCCGATCCAACCGCGTCGCTACCCCTCGTTTCGGTCCTTCCGAAGTGTTGGATGAAGAATGGATGTGCCCGGATGAGGACTATTGGAAGCTTTTTGGTTTATCTGTCGGGTTCGGTATGGGAGGCAGCCCCTCAGGACTCCAGCCTTTTCTGGAAAGAAGGATGTTTTCCCCAGGACTGTTTTCTCCAGGAATGTTCTCTCCGGGTTTATTCAGTCCGGTCAAAGTCCGTAAAGAGCGCGGTTTTTGGTTTTGGGTGGATGCCGAGTTGATTGTTTTTGGCGGGACAGATCCTAAGGCGAGGGTGACCTTCCAAGGCCAGCCGGTTGCCTTAAGGCCCGATGGCACCTTTAGCGTCCGTATGGCGCTTCCCGATGGACAGCAGATCATTCCGGTGACAGCCGTGTCTCCAGACCAGTTAGAGACGCGGACGATCACTCCCACCGTGAATCGAAAAACCGAGTATCCCACACCGCAAACGGTCGATCCGGATTCCCCTTCAGCTCTGCCGCAGCGCAGCGCCGCATGACCGTAATAACACTCTAAGAGAAGGAACTATGACGGAGCAGGGATTTGTTTCGCTTGTCCTTCACACGCACCTTCCATACATCCGGCACCCGGAAACCGAGCACTTCCTCGAGGAGCGCTGGTTATTCGAGGCGGTCACTGAAACTTACCTGCCGCTTCTGGAGCGTTTTCAGAGGCTGGTCAATGACCGAGTCCCTTTCCGGATTACGATGTCCTTTACCCCGACCTTATTGGCCATGCTCCAAGATGGCCTGCTGCAACAGCGCACCCAGCGTCACCTGGACATGCTCGTGGAGCTTTCAGAGAAGGAAATCTGGCGTACGCGCTGGCAGCCGCATTTTAACCGGCTGGCCCTGCTCTATCACCATCGCTTGAGTACCGCACGCCGCCTCTACGTTGAGACCTATCAGCGCAATTTGGTTCGTGCTTTCCGTGAACTGGTCGATGCCGGAGTACTCGAGCCGATTGCTTCAGGAGCCACACATGGCTTCTTTCCGCTGATGGACTATCAGCGCCAAGCGGTTCGCGCCCAAATTCATGTGGGTGTGCAAGCCTTACAAGAAGCTTTTGGGAGAAAACCAGCGGGATTCTGGCTTCCGGAGTGCGGTTACCATCCGGGACACGACGAGCTTCTTAAGGAAGCCGGGGTACGTTTCTTTCTGACGGATGCGCACGGGGTTCTTTTTGGAAGTCCGCGGCCCAAATATGGAATTTATGCACCGGTTTTCTGCAAAAGCGGGGTGGCGGCTTTTGGAAGAGACCTGGAGTCTTCAAAAAGTGTTTGGAGTGCCGAGGAAGGCTATCCTGGAGATTATGATTACCGGGAATTCTACCGGGATATCGGCTATGACCTGGATTACGATTACGTTCGCCCTTACCTAAACGGAGACGGCACTCGATTGAATACCGGTTTGAAGTACTACCGGATCACCGGCACGACCAACGACAAACAGCCCTATGATCCGGACCGCGCACTCGAGAAAGCCGCTGCGCATGCCGGGGATTTCATGTTTAACCGCGAACGACAGATTGAATATCTGCGCTCGATTATGGACCGGCCGCCGCTTATCGTCAGTCCTTATGACACGGAACTTTACGGCCATTGGTGGTTTGAGGGTCCGGATTGGCTTGAGATCTTCATTCGTAAAGCGCATTTTGACCAGAAGACGTTCCGCTTGATCACCCCGTCCGATTATCTTTCCTTGCATCCGCGCAATCAAGTGATACAACCCTCGATGTCCAGCTGGGGCTATCAGGGTTATAACGAAGTCTGGTTAAACGGTTCGAATGATTGGACCTACCGGCACCTGCATCAGATGAGCCAACGCATGACAGAGACCGCCAATCGCTATCCTCGCGCAGAAGGAATCGTACGACGAGCGTTAAATCAGATGGCCCGTGAAGTGCTCCTGGCTCAATCCTCAGACTGGGCCTTTATTTTAAAGACCCAAACCCATACCGCCTATGCCTACCGGCGACTTCATAGCCACATGGCCCGATTTAACGCCTTGCATGAGGGACTGCAGCGCGGCGAGGCGAACACGGAATTGGTTGACCAGCTGGAAAAGGCCGACAATCTTTTCTCCTTCCTCGACTACCGCGTTTATGCCACGAAATAAAATCAACCATGGATATCCTGTTTGTCGCCTCTGAGGTCGATCCGTTTGCCAAAACGGGAGGCCTGGCGGATGTGGCGGCAGCACTGCCTAAAGCGCTCTCCAAGATGGGCCATGATGTGCGCATCGTCATGCCACTCTATCGCCAAGTCGATCGCAGGCGTTTCGGCCTTAAACCCGCGGGTATGAGCCAGCAAGTCGTGCTCGGTTCCCAAACGTTTACCGGACGTATTGACACCGCAATGCTTCCCAAAAGCAGCGTCACTACGTATTTCATCGCGTGCGATCCGCTGTTCGATCGCGAAGGGCTTTACCAAACAGGCGGAAAAGACCATGCGGATAACTTGACGCGTTTTAGTTTTTTCTCGCAAGCGGCTCTGGGCATGTTACCCAAGTTGGATTTTAAACCGCAGATCCTTCATTGCCATGACTGGCAGGCGGCTCTGGCCTTAGCCCTTTTAAGGCACGGTCGTTTTTTGGAGGAGACTTTTTATTCGAGGATGCGTGGGATTTTTACCATCCACAACCTTGCTTATCAGGGGCTTTTCCCAAAGGAACAATGGCCGCTCACGCAGCTGCCCGAGGGTCTCTTTACCATGGAAGGGCTCGAATTCTATGGCCAGATCAATTGCCTTAAAGCCGGTTTAATCCACGCGGATCTCTTAACGACGGTAAGCCCCACTTATGCGCAAGAAATCCAGACGAAAGAATTCGGATGCGGGTTAGAAGGCCTGCTCAATGCCCGGCGGGACCAGCTCGTTGGCATTCTCAATGGGATCGACCAAGAGGAATGGGACCCCGCAAGCGATCCTCACCTGGAGACTCATTACAGCGTCGACAAATTGGCGGGTAAATCGCTCTGCAAGCTAGCCCTACAGCGCTCGCAGAAACTTCCGGAACGCCACGACCTTTTGATTGGAATGATCCAGCGATTAGCCGAGCAGAAGGGGATTGATATTCTCCTGGAATCTCTGGAGACGCTCCTAGCACTTCCTCTGCAGCTAGTGATCCTAGGAAGCGGGGATGCGGTCTATCAGCAGCGGCTTACGGAATTTGCGAAGCGTTTTCCGAAGCGGATTGCCGTCAATCTGCGGTTCGATAATGCGCTTGCCCATCAGATTGAAGCGGGAGCCGACGCTTTTTTGATGCCTTCCCGATTTGAGCCGTGCGGTTTAAATCAGCTCTATAGCATGCGTTATGGCACGATCCCGATCGTCAAACGCGTAGGCGGCTTGGCGGATACCGTACAAGATACGACGGCATCCAGTATTGCGGGAAAAACGGCGACGGGATTCGTGTTTGAAGCGCACACAACCCAAGCGCTCACAGAAGCCGTGCGACGGGCTTTAACGGTTTTCCACGATCAGAAATTATGGACCCAGTTGGTGCAAACTAGCATGCAGCAAGATTTCTCCTGGAACCAATCTGCCCGAGCCTATCTACAAGTTTATGAACGGGCTTTAAGTACTACGGCCTCCCTTGCTTTCAATGATCCTAACCGTCACCCTTAATCCTTCCCTTGATGAGTGGGTGACCCTTCGTTCCCTGCGTTTAGGGCAGCTCAACCGTTCTTCCGGATTTGCCCGTTATCCAGGCGGAAAGGGAATCAACGTTTCCCGGGTGGTCCACGAATTAAAGGGCTCCACTTTAGCACTGGCAATTGCCGGCGGGGATGACGGGACGATCCTGGAGGGCCTTCTTCAGCGCACAAAGATTCCACACCAGTTCATTTCTATCGCAGGGTCTACTCGCAATAATTATAAGTTCCGCACCCGCTTTCCATCTCAACTCACCGAGGTTAACACCGAAGGGCCTTACGTTTCACGGACTAGCTTACGAATGTTTCAAGAGCGCCTGCTGCAGGTGCGTCCTGCCCCTTCTTGTGTTGCTCTTTCCGGAAGCTTACCGCCTGGAGCTCCCGCTTCTTTATATCGGCAATGGATACGCCTGTTGGCTCAGAAAGGGATTCCGGCTGTTTTAGACGCCTCAGGACAAGCGTTATCGCAAGGGGTGCGCAGCCGCCCCTGGATGATCAAGCCAAATCGGGAAGAAGCTGCGGAGCTGTTGGGTAAGAAGCTCAAAAATTTTTCCAGCGTCGTACGAGCGGCTCATTCCCTGCATGCGCTGGGAATATCGGTCGTCGTCATCTCTCTTGGGTCAGAAGGAGCGGTCATGGCTGCGGGTAAGCCCAGACAAACGTGGCGGGCAAAGCCTCCTTCGGTGCGTGTGGATTCCGCAGTCGGCGCTGGGGACTCGTTGGTTGCAGGGTTTCTTACAGGATGGAGCCGCACCCGCTCCTTTGCGGAGGCTTTGGGTCTTGGGGTTGCCTGCGGGGCAGCCACGGCTATGACGCCGGGTACAGAGTTGTGCCACTATCGGGATGTCTTACGTGTGTTGCGGCGGGTCCGTATTCAAAAACTAGACTAATCGTCCTGCATTTCCGCGGGGACGTCTCCGTCCTGTTCCGCGACGATGGGTTCAATCGAAGCGGCCACGATGCCAGAAAGGTCGCCTCTCTGGTAAACCGTCCCCGTTACTTTAACGCGCTGGCCGACGTAATCGTAAACAAGCTCGTTGGGATCTTCTCCGGGCTCATCAGCCAGTAAAATATAAATTTTTCCAGAAGAAACCTCAAGAAGCGCTAAGGACTGTCCCCCATCCACCGCTTCGTATGTGACATCAATATGGTCGGCACCATAGACCCCTTCTTTTAGGTACGAGGCTGGGTCAAGGATCTCACCGACGATTGTTTGTTCTGTGTCCTGGCTCATCACCGCTGAGCTTGGCCCTAATAATGCCATCCCCACCACTGCGATCCAAAGTCGGTTGCTGCGTCCCATCATTGTTCAATCCTCCCCTTAGCCTCCCATTAGAGCAAACAGGATCATGGCTGTCAAGCAAACCAAAACAAACAGACGCCAGCACACAGCATACAGCACTCAGAAAGAGCAAAAACGTAAACCATGACGACTTCTCTGTGTGCTGTCTGCTGGGTGCTGTGTGCTGTGAGTACTGTTTGACGCTGCTGCAAGGCTCTGCTAAACTGAAACGCAATTGTTCGGACTTGTAATGTCGGTTGTGCTTTTTGAATAAGGCAGTGGGTAGACATGATGATCCAGATAGCGCAACGCACGCAGGAGCGCGCTAACAATCGTGCTGCCTCCGTCGCTGAGGGTTGGGGCGGCTGGTTTTTTGGGGGGTTTTCTAGCGTTTCGCTGGGGTTGCAATGGCTTGGGGCTTTAGTCGGATGGATCGGGATGACGATGATGGGGATTGTATGCATCGGTTTGGGCGTAGGGTTGCTGGGTAGTCCTTAAAGCCGTCACACCACGTTCGCCGCATTTTCTGCATGGATCTTCCGCGCGTTACAATCGTAGGTGCTGGACAAGTGGGTGCCACTGCGGCTCACTTGATTGCCCTCAAGGGACTCGCTCACATTACCCTCATCGATGTGGTCGAGGGTCTGGCTGCCGGCAAAGCCCTGGACTTAAGCCAGTCCGCCCCTATTGAGGGTTTTCCCGTTTCCGTTAAGGGAACCAGTGATTTTAACGCTCTTGCGGCAAGCCAGCTGATTGTTGTCACCGCAGGGTTACCCCGCAAGCCCGGAATGTCGCGCGATGATCTGTTGGCAGCCAACGCCAACATCATCGGGCCTATTGCGGAGAAAATTGGACAGCTGGCACCGGAAGCCATCTTGATCGTGGTGACGAATCCTTTGGATGTCATGGTTTCTCTGGCTCGGAAACGCAGCGGCTTTCCGAAGAATCGGGTGATGGGAATGGCAGGAGTGCTCGACAGCGCTCGGTTGCGCGCCTTCATTGCAGAGCGCTTGAAGGTTTCTGCTAGCGACGTTCAGGCCATGGTGCTCGGTTCCCATGGGGATCTGATGGTACCGCTGCGGGATTCCATCATCGTAAAAGGGGAGCCGGTTTCATCGCAGATTCCCGCTGCGGAGCTGGAGCAGATTTTAGACCGCACCAAAAACGGAGGAGCGGAAATCGTCGCTCTATTGAAGCAAGGAAGTGCTTTCTTTGCCTCAGCAAGCGGAGTTGTCGAGATGGTGCAGGCGATCTTGAAAAATACCGGCAGCATCCTTCCGGCATGCGTGTATCTAGAAGGGGAGTATGGATTGCAGGATGTCTGCATTGGAGTACCCGTTCGTCTAGGAAAGCACGGGGTCGAGCATGTGGTCGAACTTCCGTTATCCGATTCAGAAAGAACGGAACTTGCCGCCTCGGCAGAACAGGTGCGCCAAAGCGTGGAGCGGCTGGCACAGTTGCAAACAAGCCAACACTAACCGATGAGCGTTTCTGAGCCGAATCCGCCGGCAGCAGAGCCGGTTCGTAAAGGTCTGGAAGGGGTAGTCGCAGGAGAAACATCCATTTCGGATGTGGATGGGCAAAATTGCCAGCTCATCTATCGCGGCTATTCCATTGAAGAGCTCGCTGGCAAAGCCAGCTACGAGGAAGTCAGCTTCTTGCTGTTTTTTGACCATTTGCCAAGTCGCTCGGAGCTGGCGGACTGGATAAAACAATTAGAATCCTTAAGAACCTTGGACCCTGGCTTGTTGGAAATTCTAAAGTGCCTTCCCCAGAAATCGAACGCCATGGCTTGGCTGCGCAGTGCAATTTCGATTTTAGGTCAGCTGGATTCTGAGGAAGACGAAGAGGCCCTCGAGGTCATTCAGCGCAAGGCGATCCGCACCGTTGCCATGTTGCCCTGTATTGCCGCTGCTATCGGACGGCTGCGTGCGGGCAAGCTCGTCATTGAAGCGAAGAAAGGGCTCAGCCACGCAGCGAATTTTCTTTACATGCTTCATGGCAGCGAGCCGACTACGGAGCAAGCCACCGCGTTAGATGCCTACTTCGTGCTTCTTGCCGACCATGGCTTCAATGCCTCTACTTTTACGGCGCGGACCATTTTGGGTACCAAATCCGACTACTATTCCGCGATTGTCGGGGCCATTGGCTCGCTCAAAGGCCCGCTTCATGGCGCGGCAAACCGCAAAGCCATGGAAATGCTGTTGGAGATCGGAAGCCCGGAACAAGTGGTCCCCTATGTCCAGCGCACGCTCGAGGATCACAAGCGATTCATGGGGTTCGGTCATCGGGTGTATAAGGGGGAAGACCCGCGCGCGAAACAGCTAAAAGGAGTGGCCAAACAGCTTGGCGAGACTTCCGGAGATCCGCGCTGGTTTGAAATTTCTGAGAATTTGCAGAAGGCGGTCTGGGAAGCGAAAAAACTTTATATCAATGTGGATTTCTATTCCGCATCCCTGCTGCACTATGTGGGTATTCCCACCGAGCTTTTCACGACGATGTTCGCGTGCGCTAGAGTGGCCGGTTGGTCCGCGCATGTCATGGAACAGGCGCGTGACAATCGGCTCATCCGGCCCCTTGCCCTCTACGTCGGCAAGCGGGATCTTAAGTTCGTTCCTCTGAATCAGCGCTCTTAAAAAGCGCTTTCTAATGTTCCCCACACCTGCAGGCGGCAGTGCCGCCACCAAGATAAACCGAATCTTCGGCACTGCCAGGATTGACCGGCAGTCGATTTTATCCATGGTTGTCAATCCACGGCTCCACCAAAGGTGGAGCCTCCAGCAGGTGTGGGGATGATCGGAGATCTTGTTTCCGAAAAGCGCGATTGGATTTGGTACGCCCTGTGTGTGTTGGCTACTCCGCTTTTGTTGCTACAGATCGGGTTGGATGCAAGGCAAGCTTTGGCGGTGGGCGGGTTTTCC
>JACPAW010000106.1 GCA_016180605.1 Candidatus Omnitrophota bacterium
GAGCGGCGATCCGCGATTGTCAGTCTTGGAAGATAGATAAAAGGAAATTGCTCCACCAGGAAGGTAGCATTTCGGACCCGGGCGAACCCTTCATCCGAGAAAACAATCGCCTGGCGGCCTGCGAATTGAAAGTGCGGCGGCTCCAGCTCACAGGAGGTCAAGTAACCTGGTTTGACCAAATAGACCCCTTCGGCTAAGCTCTCAATGAAACGGCCATGCTCGTGCCAAGGAGGGCTGCTCACCGTTCCTTCCATGAAGCGGCCCTTCTTCGTGTTGAGGTTATAGTGGACCATTTCCCCGCGGAACACTTGCGGCCCTTCTTCCAATCGCACGCGTCCTTCGGCGTAGACATCTTTTGTATCCGTGAACAGCGTCATAAAATCGCAGGTCAATAGGACATTCTCAAAAACAACCTCGACATCTCCCTCGGCCGTAGCTATCCGCCGATCGGGCGAGACGCTCATCTTTCGCGCATTGATCATGACCGCTCCAGCCGGTGGATGCGGGCGGCCCGCAAGACTAGGGCTTGTGGTTTCTCCTGGAATCGCAGCCACCTGGCCTTCCACGCGCACGGGAGCTAATTCAATAGAGGGTTTTGGAGTTTCTTCCTGGCTGGGGGGCGCTTTAGCTTTAGAAGGAGTCTTGGCCGGTGCCCCAGATGCACTCAGCGTTTCCTCCTGAATTTGCGCGCGTTTTAAAGTGCGTTCTTCCTTGGCAGAGCGCAGTGCTTCTTCCTGGGCTATTTTGCGCTTCAGCTGCTCTTGCTGCTCTGCCGCTTCTTGGAGCTCTTTAATTTCTTTATCCCATTTGGCTTGCTCGCGCTGCAGCTGCCTCTCTAGAGCTCTCTGACGAGCAAGGCCTTTTTGACGCTGCTGCTCCTCTTGGGATAGTTTCTGCTCCAGTAAACGCAACGCTTCCGGGGAGGGCTCAGAAAAAGGGCTTGGCTTCTTCAGGCGCGATTCACACAAAAGCCGCTGCAGCAAAGCCCATGAGTCATCGGGTTTAAGGACCAGGATGGCTTCCGCAGTTTGCAACGCCTCTCGATAATTGCCGCGCCGCAGCTGGTTCTGTAGCTTAAGACGCAACCGTTCGACCTCTTCATTGGAAGCAGGCTGGGTGGGGGAAGGACTGGTTCGTGCAATAACAGGATTTTTATCCTGTTCTTTAAGACTGCCACCGTAGGCTCCGTGGAAACCGGAGAAAACCCATACAGCGATAACGGCAAGCCAAGAGAAACTTCGCCGGATCAATGGCTTCACTGCACGATTCCCTTAGGAAGAAGTAAGTTAAGAAACACCGGCTGCACGATTGGGTGTTTGAATGCGTTTGATTTCCAGGGGAAGCTTTTCCCAATCCTTGAGGAAACGCTCTAGCCCCGCATCGGTCAATGGATGCTTGATTAAAGCCTCCAAAACCGAAAAAGGCATGGTGGCCACATCCGCTCCCAAGCGCGCGGCTTCAACCACATGCAAGGGGTGCCGGATACTGGCCACGAGAATCTGTGTTGAGAAAGGATAATTGGAGTAGATGGTTTTGATATCGCGGATCAGCTGCATGCCATCTGAGCTTAAGTCATCCAGTCTTCCTACGAA
This sequence comes from Candidatus Omnitrophota bacterium, assembly GCA_016180605.1. GTDB lineage: Bacteria > Omnitrophota > Gorgyraeia > Aquiviventales > Aquiviventaceae > JACPAW01. The sequence continues at coordinate 1,593 of JACPAW010000106.1, forward strand.
TGGAGAAATGTAGTGTGCGCCGGCTTTGGCCGCAAGCAGCGCCTGGCTTGGCGAGAAGCACAGGGTGACATTCACGCGAATGTGCTCGGAGCTCAGTTGGCGAGTCGCCTTCAGGCCCTCCTTGGTCAAAGGGCACTTGACCACGATGCCTGAATGCAGCTGCGAAAAAACCCGTCCCTCTTGAATCATGCCTGGAGCATCGCGGCTAATGGTCTCCATGCTGACAGGACCGTGGACGGCTTCGCAGATTTCCTTCAAAAGCGGAAAAAAATCCTTCTTTTCTTTTGCCACGAGACTCGGATTTGTGGTAACGCCATCGATCGCTCCCCAGCTGAGGGCTTCTCGAATCTCTGTCAGACTAGCGGAATCCAAGAATATCTTCATTGGCTAACCTCCGATTTTACTCTACACTGCCAAAACGCGGATGTCTAGATTGTGTATCCTAATCGAAACTTTTGTTCCGAGTTCCGTGTTTCGCGTTCCGTGTTGAACTCGGAACGCAGAACTCGGAACGCGGAACAATATTTTGCCAAACCAGGGCCGCCGCGCCGATCATGCCGGCTGAATCCCCTAACTGCGCGGGAACCACACGAACGCTGCGCGCGGAAATTTCAAAAGCCTCGGCTTGAACGACGTCTTGAAGCATCGGGTAGAACCAGGGCCATGCCTTGGCCACTCCTCCTCCGATGACCACCTTCTCTGGATTGAGCAAATTCACCCAATTCGCAACACCGATTCCAAGGAAACGACCCACTTCCTTCCATACTCGCTTGGCTTGGCGATCCCCTTTCCGGGCCGCAAAGCTGATCATAGCCGGCGTCAAGCGGCCTTTGCCCATCCACTGCCGTGCGAGATGCAAAATCCCGGAAGTTCCCACCATCGCTTCCAAGCACCCGCGCCGCCCACAGGCGCAACGCGGGCCTTGCAGGTCAATGATGGTATGCCCGATTTCTCCGGCAGCACCCGCAGAGCCGTGATACAAAGCTCCATCGAGAATCAGCCCACCCCCCACACCGGTTCCCAACGTCACGCAAACCGCATGCCGGCAATTGCGAGCCGCACCGTAACGCCATTCGGCCAATGCGAATAAATTCGCATCGTTATCGATGAGGCAGCGGAATTTTAAGCGTCGCTGAAGCTGCGACGCTAAAGGGACGTTGCGCCACCCTGGAACGTTGACGAGAAACCGCACGATCCCGCGCGCACCATCCACTGGGCCAGGAGCTCCCAATCCCATGCCGGCAATTTGCGACCGGCGCAGCCCCGATAGGCGACAGAGGGTTTTCACCGCATCAGAAACTCCGGTGGCAAAAGCAGCTGGGGCTGCAAACTCGCTGGAGCGCAGTACTTGCTGGCGGATAAGAATACCGCCTCGGCTTACCAAACCTACTTTGATATTGGTGCCGCCGAAATCGATACCCACCGCCCATTTTTCCATTGGGTTTGGAGCCCGCCCTTTAGGCAATCCGGCCCTTGTGCGTATTGGCCTTGGATTCGCGTTGAGGGTTCGGTGCGCGGGGTATTTCAGAGACCCCTACGACTCGATTGCGCCCGGCGTGCTTGGCAGCATAAAGCGCTTGATCGGCGCGCTCAATGAGTGCTTCCAGTCCATTTCCATGGTCGGGGAACGTCGCCACTCCGATGCTGATGGTCTGGTTTAAGACTTCGTCGTAGGCGCGGATGGGGTGGACTTCAATCAGCTGGCGCAAGCGCTGAGCAATAAACAACGCTTGTTCATAATGGGTTTCCACCAGCATGAGGATGAATTCTTCTCCACCGTATCGAGCGATCATATCGATGGCGCGAAGATTGTCCTGCAAAAGCCGGGCTGTCTCTTTCAAGACCACATCTCCGACCAAATGGCCGTAGGTATCGTTTTTCTGTTTGAAACGATCCAGGTCCACCATTAATAGGGTACAGGCCAAGCTATGGCGCTTAGAACGCAGCAGTTCCTCACGAGCATTCTGTAGAAAATGATGACGCACGAAAACGCCAGTCAGCGCATCCGTAATCGCTAGGCGTTCCACCTCATGGTAAAGATGAACGCGGGAAAGCTGCAACGAGATCTGATTCGCCATGATGGAAAGCGTAGGAAGCTGGGTTTCGGCAAGCCCTTCTGCAATTAAGACTCCAATGAGCTGTTGTTCGCGCCGCAATGGCACCCAGAAAGCCTCTTGGGTTCCATCCGACCATTTCAATGGAAGTCCTGAAGGGGTCTGCGTAAGGCGTCCGGCTGTGCTAGCCTCCTGCAAGATGGCATTCTCCAATGGAGCCAGTTGAGACAAAACTCCGCTGTCGGCTGTCCCAGTGGACTGCTGGGTTTCTTTCTTCTCTTCCGGTTCGAGATGAACCGCCAATCGCTTCTGCAAAGTGGCCGCTGCGCGGAAACATTGCGGTTTTTCCGAGAAACAATCAATCAGCCGTAAACCCCGTACGGAGAGCATGCGCGGGGTGACTTCTACTAGCGCGCGGAAAAGTTCTCTGACATGGAGCGCGCGAACCGTTTCCTTAGTGACATGATATAAATCGGTGATCTGAGCAATTTGAGCTTCTATCTGTTGTGCGGAACCCTGCAGCGACATCAAGGAACGCGCCGAGTTCGAAAGGTGGGTCATTTGAGATGCTTCCTGAGCATGCAGACGCTTAAGCTCAGCGGCGGCACTTCGCCTTTGCGCATCCAATAGCCAGGGGGTTACCACCATGACGACCAAAAGCAGCCAGCCTTGAAAAGTGCTCAGAGAGAGGGCTTGAGTGAGAATGCCGACAAAAAGCATGGCTCCAATAAAACAGAGGGTATAAGCCCTTTGCCAATAAACAGCGCAGATCATCGCGAATATCCATAGAACGATCACGGCAATCATCACCCTAAATCCATAGTGTCCACGGTCCATCGTCCACAGTCCACCGATAAACGGATTCGATTCTCGTGGGCTGCGGAGAGTGGACTATCGACTTTCTTCATGTTGCGCACACCCGGTTCCTTCCGGCATGCTTAGCTTGATACAGGCGTTGATCCGCTAAACGGAGCAATTCCAAATCGGCTTGAGCATCCTCCGGAAACGAGGCTACACCCAGCGAAATAGTGACTCCCTGGGCAAGCACTTCCGATGGGCTATGCTGCAAATTACCGGTCTTTGTTTGGGCGGTTAAGCTACCACGGCGCAAGGCGCGCTCACTGACCATCATTTGCTGCTCCACTGCCCGTCGGATATCTTCGGCTATCTGGAGGGCTTCATCGCGCTTTAAGTGCGGCAGCAGCACGACGAACTCTTCCCCGCCGTAGCGTCCAATGGTGCCTGAAGGCATGACGACCGCCCGGAGGATATCGGCAATGGTCTTGAGAATCACATCCCCTGCAGTATGCCCGTAGGTATCGTTATAGGCCTTGAAATGGTCCACATCCAACAGGACGATCGACAATGGATCCCGGCTTCGAAGCGCGCGCCGCACTTCGCGCTCCAGCTGTTCCAGGAAAGGACGGCGCAGCATCAAACCGGTAAGCCCATCCGTCATCGCCAATTGCTGCGTCTTAGCAAAAAGGCGGGCATTGGTCACTGCCGTGGCAAAAAGATCAAGAAGAATGTCGAGGAATCGCAGGTCATCCTG
>JACPAW010000107.1 GCA_016180605.1 Candidatus Omnitrophota bacterium
GTTTCCTCCCACACCTGAGGCAAAAAGAGTCCCCTTCCTTTGGCATGTTCGAGAATGACCCCATCGCGGCCGGCGATGAGATCTTCCAGTTGGTTTAAACGTTTCGGAGGACTTAGCACAGACACCTCGATTTGAACAGACGCAAGCTCCTTCGCCTCAACGGGTGGAAAACGCGGATCGTTGAAAGCTGCTTCTAGTGCAACCGTTTCGATGAGCGAGGCAAGGGAGTCCTTCGCCTGGGTGCGCCCGATGCAACCTCTGAGCGCGCCGGATTTTCGCAGAGTAACAAACAAACCAGAAGCACGCTTAAGCTCAGGGTATTCTTCTAAAATAACCGGCTTGACCGGTCGCTGTGGATCCAACGCTTTAACAAGGGCCTGACGTGCTGCCGCAACCAGGGCAGCTCCTGCTTCAGAAGAAATCCTCCCCTCCAAGGCGGAAAGGTCAGGATCCACCATGCCGATAGCGGCATAGCCGACAACCCGCTGACGCTCTCCACTGGTGTCTCCAGAGTTAGCGTAGGAAAGAAGATGCCTTCCAGGAAACCCTAGCTTTGAGGCTAACAAAAGGCTTGTCAGGATGGGCCCTTGCCCGCAAGCCTCTGCCTGACCTTTGCGAAAGAGCCCATAGAGCGCTTTCGGGCTTTCAAAGAGGATGCCATGGGTCGTGGTCTGGTCGATGACTTTGGCTTGTTCGTACGAATGGTAGTGTGAAAGATCGGTGCTAAAGATGAAAAGATAATCCCCTTTTTGGGAAAGACCGGCTAGCGCCTCGGAAAGCTTCTGGATATCTGCCCAGTCGTGGCTGCCCATCAGTATCGGGACAATCGGCAATGAGCCAAGGGAAAGCTGTAGAAAAGGAAGCTGGACTTCCAAGGAATGCTCCGCACTCTCATGGGCCGATGCCACATGCTGGATACCGTCTGCTTGGAGCAAAAAATCCACTGCTTTCCGATCCACAGGTAGTTTTCCAAGCGGCGTTTGATAGTCAGTGGCGGTATCCACCGAGGATCCCTCGAAGCGCTGTTGGTGGGTAAACCCAACCACGACCACCCCATCGTATCGGCTGCCCTGCAGGCACGCATATCCTTTTGCCGCCACTGGACCTGAGTAGACAGTGCCTGCATGGGGAGCAAGCAGTATCCGCACCTTACCTTCCGGACAGCCCCCTGGCTGCTGGATCAGGAATGACTCTATTTGCCGCCGAAGGTCTTGTGTATTTTCAGGGTAAAATGAGCCTGCCACCTTAGCCGTTCGAGTCTGAGCCAAAACCGGCGCAGACAGCAGCAGGCACCCTAACCCAAGAAAAACAGCGGCCCAATACAGCCGCAGCAGACAAAACCGAAAGAAATATAACTCACTGGCTTGTCTCATCTACCCCTATCCTCTTGTGGCCGTTATTCTACCAAAAAAATTCATTGACAGGCTTGGATTCCTCAAGTATAATTTGAAACAATATTGGCGCTGGAAGCTAGTGGTTCGACAACTTTGATTTGATGGGTTGCTCACCACTAGTGCTGAGCAGGATTGACAAGAGGATTACCCATCAAGTCAATCCTGTCGAAGCACTAGCGCAGATAGAAGATTGAGCAACAAAAGTGAATCCTTGTAAATCTAGTTTGGCTCGGCCAGTCATTTTTAAAGGGAAACGACTTTCGTTGGGAAACCGCTAAGGTAACCGATGAGGTTGCTTGGCGGTTTTTTGTGTTTTGTGAAGCATGGAAGGGGGGTGTAGAAAGATGGCAAGAGGAACTGTGAAGTGGTTCAGCGATCAGAAGGGGTATGGTTTTGTTACTCCGGATGATGGCTCTAAGGACGTGTTCGTCCACTACTCTGCAATCTCAGGCGATGGCTTTAAGTCCCTTAAGGAAAACGACAAGGTGGAGTTTGAAATCACCCAAGGGCCCAAGGGGCCTCAGGCGTCGAACGTAACGAAGGTATAAGCACCTTCGTTTTACGGAAAACAAAACCCCCGTCAGATGGCGGGGGTTTTTGTTTGCGTGATCAGACGCACGGGCTCAGATAAAGAAAGGCGAAGCTCCACCTCATCGGCAAAACGCAGAGGAATCCTAAGGTGTGGCCCATCGATAAAAATACTGCCCCGGCGCATGAGCCAATGAATCTTCACGCGCTGAGCTGAGGAAAGCACGCCCCCGCGCAGCCGAGCGCGGGAAAGACGCCCCTCGTAAAGCTCGCGAGGACGGTACTGAAACTTCTTAGCATGCCATGGAAGCAGATACCCTCCAGCTGCCCGTACCGCACTGCTGGAACCCGCAGCGGTAGAAACCCAAACCCCGGAACTTTTTTGCAGTTCCTTTAAGGATCCGATCTGAATGCGGTATCGGCTCATGGTCGCTGGGTCATCGTGGACAATCAGCACATCATTGACAGCCCGATGCGGCAGCCAACGGCCATTGAGCCGCAACTGCAAGCGGTAAAGCTGAACCTCCGGAAGGCAACCTTTCATGGATAAGCGGCACAATGCAGGAAAGGTGTTCTTGGTCGCTGCTGAAAAAACAGCTTCGCTGCGCGAGGGATCGGAGTTGACCCCTAGGATAGGGGTATTGGACGCGCTGCGGGCTGCTTGCAAGAAAGTCCCATCTCCTCCAACGGTAACGATGAGATGATATCTCCGATGCACACGCAGATCCACGCGACAGGCAAGATCGAAATCCACGGGCAGTTGCCGCAGCGCGTGCACTACCGTGCTTAAGGCTTGCTCATGCACGTCATGCGCCCGCTGCATATCCCGCAAATCGGGATGGCCACGCTTAAGAAGCCGGACTAAATGTGGGTCTTGCTGCTCCTGAACATACTGCTGGTAAGCGTCCTTCTTGTAGACGACTAAGACGCGCTTCCGCTTCTTTGTACGGTAGATTTTACTCATTTGGTCATCCATCAATCTTCATTTTGGAGTAGGGACTGATAACGCCTTAAGAACTGGCGGTCTTTGGAGCGTCCCGCAAGCTTTTTCGAGCGCAAAAGCTTGGTTAATCGACCCACTTTGACGGGCACACCCCGCACCGTAAAGGTTGCGGCATCGCGTGCTATTTCTGAAAACACATAGCCGGAAATGGCTAACAAAAGTTCTATAGCGACTCCTTCGTGCGTCGTTGCCACAAGAGTCCTTCGATCCTTTACCAGACGCCTCACCTCTTGGGATTCTAGAGGTCCTTCGGCAGTTCCAATGGTGAATTTCAAGCGTTTCAAACATTGGAGAACGTGGGTAACATTGCGAATGGTAGGGTCAATGAAAAGATCATAGTCTATTGTCGCGAATGTTTGGGCGGGGGTATTGGCATAGTAGTTAATACCGGCCATTCCAACAACGACATATTGTACCCCATACCGATTAAAGCACTGGATGACGGCACGGTATGGATCCTGCAACGCACGAGCCTCCATTCAACCTCTGTCTTTGTGGCGATAGTGCCTTAGCCACGCCAACTGAACCGCGTTGACCCACCCTCTCTCTAAACCATCCACAGCACGCTGATCGCGCTCAATAAGCCGCTGATTGAGTTTCGCTTGCCGAAAAAGCGGATGCTCTTGTTCCTTGTTCATCTCCAATAGCTCTCCCGGACTACATCCAAGCACCTCTGATAACCGTGCGAGCGTGCGCAGGGAGACCGAACGCCGGCCTGCGTCCATCGCCGAGATGTTGGACCGATACCATCCTAGTCGTTTGGCCAGCTCAGCGGCAGTGAGTCCCCTCACCCGAGCTTCTGTCGTGATGCGCGTTCGAATCGTCATGCGTTTATGTTATCATATAATGATAACTTTAAGCAAAGGGCAAAGAGTTGTGCCAATCCAGATCAGAGGGTACTATTGGAAGACCTCAGTTTAGAACCGGGTGATCCAGTTGATGAAGCGGGACTCAGAAGCTTTGTGCCAGCGGCGAAACTGCCAGCTGGTTGCCATGATGCCAAGCCCGAAGAGAATGAACATCGCCGCAATCAAAGCAACCAATAGCTGAGGAAACAGCAGAATGGCAATACCAAATAACACGAACAATAAACCGGTGATCATTTTGGAGTATTAAAAGCGAGCCCCCATCCGCCAGGACACACCGACGTGATCCGTATCGTGGGTTAAGCCGATCGGAAACCCTAATCCCAGCCATGCCTCCCAATCCTCATGGAAAGTCGTGTGAAAAACACCCGGAGTTAAGGTCAGCTCGCTTTCGTCCACGCGGCGATTCAGCTGAATGGCATCGAAAGCCTTTCCGTCCAACTCCAGATTTGCCTGCCAGTGGGGATTCAACGGCCGGCTTAATCCTACCCCGTAGCTCACCGTGCGAAAATCATGGCCCTTGCTGATGGGAGTGTCGTTAAAAATAGGGTCTGCCGGATGATCGTGGTTGTCAAACGTCATGGCAGCACCCATCATGCCACTGACACGCAATGGGCCGACTTGTTTGGAAGCTGCCGCTAAAATGTCAAAGCCTCCCTCTTGTCCGATATCTTCAGTTTCCGCACGGTTGGGCCATAATCCCCCAACCCGCAGACGCAAGGCAGGCATTCGCTCTGACTCCTGCAAGAGCTGATAGGAAAGACCTGCGTAAAGCCGCTCAAAGTCGCCATCGTCGTTCCGATCGTGCTCATCGCCATCGCTGTGGGTGTGCTGCCGATAAGCCTTGTACACAATTTCCATCTCAGGCTGCCATCTTTCGGCAAGACCGTGCTTGATCCGCCAGGTCACCAGATGGGTTTTGCGATGATTGCTGCGAGTGCCGATGGCTTGGCTGGTGTTGAATACCTGATCATTACGATTGTCTCTCAAGAAGGTATAATTCCACTCCACACGAGTCCTTCCCTTCTGTTGGTTTTCCGCTTCGGGAAGATTGAAATTCAAAGAATCAGCAAAAACAGAAGGGCTAAGACAAAAAAAGCAAGCCGCGATTATTTTATTCATGATGCCTTTCAGTATAGCTTACTCGCACGGCAAGCACCATCTGCGCCTCTACTCCTGGATCGTCACTTGCCGCATCACCACTTTTTCCAACGGTTTATCGTTGCTACCCCGCGGTGAGGCAGCGATGGCTTCCGCAACCGATTGACCTTCCACCACGCGTCCAAAAATGGAGTGCTTGTTGTCGAGCCAGGGGGTGGGAACGAGCGTGATGAAGAACTGGCTTCCATTGGTGTTGGGACCGGAGTTGGCCATAGACACGATTCCGGGTACGTCATGGCG
>JACPAW010000025.1 GCA_016180605.1 Candidatus Omnitrophota bacterium
TATTCCGTGCACGAGGTTGAAAGCGGCCATGCCTGCAAATACCACACCTCCCACCGTGGTCATCAGATTCAAAGTCCCGTTTCTAATCGAAGTTACCAGTTTTCCGTCATGGTAATTTTGAGCCATCTGATAGGCAGTGCCCTTCAGGTCTCTTCCCATGACAAGCTGTGCGTCAATGATGGGAACCAGAGCCGTGTCGTTGATGTACGCTGCCATTGCCTGGTTGCTTGCCATCGCTTGTTCAAAACTCATTCCGTTAGGAATAACAAAAACAGGAAGCCTTCCTTTTCCAAGCATTGTTTCAAGTGTGTTTGGGGGTGCATTCTGCGCCGATTCCAGATTGGGTGGCGAGAGGAAGCTGTTTAATGCGTACTGATAGTCTCTCTGCATGTTGTTAATAGTAGTGTTAATGAGGTCATCGTTTGGAGGCCTGTTGAGGGCATCAGCGAGCTTATTTCGATGCTGGGGCCAGAATGTTTCTCCCTGCTGGAAAATGGTTCGGAAAAGCCCTACCTGCGAGGGATCGTACATGTCTATGTCAGGCAATGGCTGTTCTTCTGGCTTAGCATCCGGGTTATAGACTGAGATTTCCTTCTGGATAATGTGCTGTACGGTAATTGCCGGTCCTGCTGGAAGTTGACCGCGAAGGATAGGGATGGTTCCAAGGACGTGCTGTTGCTCATCCGATATGACGGCAAACATTCCAACTGGCTGAATCAACCGCGTCTCAATGCGAGGATTACTACCATCTGGATCCGTTACCGTAATCTGAACAGGGATACTGGTAGGACTCATGCCGACATCCGGTGCGCCTTGTGGTGTCATGGACAGAATGGTATTTGCCTCATAAGGAATACCGTCAATCACCGCAGGCTCGGTGAGCACGAAAAAGCTCTTGTTGAACATAGGCTGGGATTTCTCAACGGTAACAAATTGAATCGCATTAGCCGGCGTTCCATTACTGGTTTGAATCGGAGCAGATAATGCTCTAATACCATGATGCAGATCCCCGGCCGCATTGAATTGGATCACTCCACTATTGGGCATAACCGTCGTCTGACCAGAACCACGGCCAGACAACAGTTGAGCCTCAGTTGGCATCACGTATACCCCACCGGAAACCAAATGACTATCCCGTCCAAAGGTCACGAAGGCAGGGATTGCGGTTTGGGGATCTGTCGGCATGATCGTCAGATTCGCCCAGTTGCCAGAGACTAGTCCACGCTCTCCGATGACATTGGCAACCGGGGTGACGTTCCACATCTGGCGACCTTGGAAGAAATTCGTTCCGTCAATCTGCTCTACATTCCGCCCAGGAGTAAAGCCCGGGGCTCCTACGGGCATTGGTTGGTTATTCGCCGATTGATTCGTCCCTCCCCCAAAAGGCAAAACCAATTGGGCCGTTCCGGTGGTACGAACGCCACCGACCAAGTCATGGTTTGCCAATTCGACTGGCTGTCCACCCATCGTCACCTGCCCAACGTTGCCACTTTGAATGCGAACCAATCCTTCGTTGTCCACAATGCCGGCGTAGTAGAAATTGTGCAGGGTGACTAGTGTTTCACGGGCAGCACCAGGAACGGTTTGATCATAGACGCCTGCCGTGTACTCTGCCTTAGGAATAACCGCGTGAATGGTTCCTGCAAAGACGCCAGAACCCGGAGTACGAACCGTTCCCCCCTGATCGATGTGAATGGTCGAACTTGGGGGCAGATTGCCAAGGTAAATACCCTTGGTTGTTACGGTGTTTCCGGTTGAAGGATCCAGAACCGCGGTAGTCGAGACGAGTCCCCGGTTCTCAAGTCGCCAGTTGACGTTCGTCACGATTCCTGTAACCTGACCGGAGGGAGCAATCACATTAGGAGAGGCAGTGAACAAAAACTTTTGAGAGCCGGTGAACAATCCTGGATTGGAAGACATTTGTGCGACAGTCGTCAGCCGCCCGCTGGACATGGGTGCGCCACCGGAGCCTAAGTCGGTTTGAGCCATAAGAAGTGGAAATGCGGTATGGGGATTAGTATAAAGGATGTCGTTGAGTTGTCGCGTGCTCAAAGCAGTCTCACGTCCTGCTATCCGAATTGCCGCGGCCTGTCCATCGATAACCTTTGTGCTACCGTTTGGCTGCACGCGGAAGGTGTACCAAGCATCTTTAAGCGTTGCGGGACCTTGGATGGGTCTTGTTGGTTCGTAGGGATTGAAAATTTTGGTTCCTATGATCAACTGAGGAACCGGCGCATCGGCAGTACCTACAAAACCCGCCGCACCCGGTGTGACCAGCGCTCCATCGCGCATCGCAATGCCGCTTCGGGCGAGGTTTCCGGATTCGGTGATATGAATCCCCGCTTGCCACAGGCGACCGGTAGGACTGCTGGTAACCGCTAATGTAAAGGTAGGACGATTTCCTACGGATTGCATATATTTATCTGAAAAAGAAACTGTAGAGTTTGTATTGAGTGCAGTGTAGTCCAACTGCATGGCCGCCGTAGGACCGGCAAACATCAAAGACGCCGGGTCATTGATGCGAAGGCCGATATTGACATTGCTACCGTTGACTCCTTGGATTGTCGAAACATAGCTATCCGCAAAACCTTGCTGGACCTGATAAATACTCGGAGGCACATGAATCGGGTCTGCACCTGCTCCATCCGGAACGATGAATTGCGGCAAGTGAAAGATTTGACCGTTGGTAGAAAGATAATAACTGGTGGGTCCGGTTTTAAATACATCCGCCTGACCCTTTAATTGTGTGCCATCCATAAGCCGCGTCATCGAGTAGCCGATGGAAGTCAGTCCCCCGCCGTTAGGAGTTGTCCATCGGGCGAAGTTCCAATCTTGGCTAGGCTGGCTTTGAATCACAAAGTAACTGTCGCTAAATTTAGTCAAAATAGGCTCAAGCCCGGCACCGGATCGCAGGATTGCCGTCATCTCCATCGGCCGATCAGGCGCCCAAGCGTGGAACTCTGTTGGATATGGGGTCATGGGCGCTAATCCTGCCTGCTTGGGATTAAGGTTCAGCATTCCTCCAGTTACCTGTTGGCCGCTTAATCCGGAAATTAAGTCCTTCATGGAGCCATACTGGTTGGTGGGAATCCTTGGACCACCCATACTTACAGGCATCGACCAATAGCGCGAGCCTTCCCCAAAAAGGGAACGCATGCCAAAGCTATTCGCGCTTAAGTCCATCGTGGCACTTAATTGCAATGGCACAGAGCTGATTCCTTGAAGACTGTTGTCCACACGGAACTGGACTTTGGAGGGAACATCCATGCCATACGACTGCTGAACACCGGTTATCATCAAGCGGCTTTGTGAGATGGGGTCCGACCGGTTCCAACCATCCTGGAGAATCAACCCTCCTGGGCTCCAGGCAGGGTTGGGAGCCACTCCTGTGAATGTTCCTCTGGCTACGACGGTATCCCCAACCGTTGCTATCGATGCGACCTGATCCCCCATTTGAAACTGAGAAGTCTGCTGGTTGTAAGCTAACTTATTCAACGAAACGTTGCGCCATCCAGTACCTGCTTCGAGCCCCAACTTTCCAGAAGCGTCCATGAATCGCCAAACACCGGTAACGAGGGTTTGGTCTGGTAGAACTAACTGCTGGTGCGTTCCGATGTCCACGACCGCCGTCTTTCCTTTTAAGTCATCGAACATGACTCCACCGCGCATGACGGCAACCGCCGTATTTTGCACCTTAATCGAAGCTGCGGTAACCGGCGTATCGGTGGCACTATTACCGACTCCCAATATGGTCCCCACACCGTAGTTGGGCTGGAAAGGCTGAAGAACTCCCACGTTTCCGGAAACGCCTCCGTTAAAGAGCGCGTTAAAGGACAGTTGGGGAGTAACCGTCATACCATCAGCCGTGTCGAAGGGGCGAGCGACAAGATTGTCTTTATCCGCTATCGCTCGCATTCCATGCGGCGGGCTGCCGTCATAGATGGATTGATTGGTTGCGGGTCCGGCGGTCGCATCGGTACGCCAGGGGAAAAAGAGACCTTCTTGCTTTGTCAACAGATTGCTGTGAATGACACCGAACTGCTTATCTCCAGCCTTGGCAAAACGAGTTGGGTCAAGACCCACAGAGAAAAAGCCTTCGGTATTCTGAGCGTTAATCTTAAAGGGCACATTGGGAATCGCCCCGTACATGCCACCGGTGAGAGCAAAACCGGTGTCTATGGAAGCATCCTTGGAATAGAGGGCAAGCACCCGGCCGGTTGGGTCAACGGCTGCACTTAGTGGCACGCGTCCAACAATTTGCGGACCGGAAACCGCATCAAGCCTCACCCCTCCTCCTGGCACTCCTTCTGGCGCCGTGGCAGCGGCAGCGGCAAGACTTCGCATGGGTAGCTGTATGGTATTGTTTGCCGTCGAAAAGTAAGGATCGTTTCCTGTTCCCCATCCAAGCACTCGGGGTGTGGATTGATTTGTCGGAAGTCCTACCATCCAACCTCGAGTAGCTATCACCTCTCCGGTTTGCGTTTCCACAATAGGACTGGAAGCGTATTGCCAGTTAGCAGGGCTTCCTTTCAGAAGATTTCGCGCCTCACCGAGATTGGAATGGAACAAGCCAATCGGCGTGAATTCTTTTTGATCGACTGTCGGGTTGAAAGTCACATTGGCATCCGGTTGCAGGCGAAACGCATTGCTGGGAATAAACTTATCGCCCAACCACATTCCTTCTGGGCGCCCGGATGTTCCCTCCGGGCTTAGGAAACTCACCAGAATCTTGTTACCCCAGGCATCCACTGCGGTACCGGCTTCTCCATATTTAGGGTGAGAGAATAATCCTCTTACCTCTCTTAAGCCGGCGACGTAGTCTGCCTTGGATGTCTGTGTCACAGTCGGCCTTGGGGTGCTATTCGGAGCGGCAAGATAAGCTGATGGGTGTAAGGATAGCCAGCTTCCGGATCCATCTACGGGCTTGCGGGCAGCTTCAGGGATCCTAGAATTCACAGCCTCGTAGGCTCCAGGGGCTCGGAACCAGGCTCGCATGGCCCCTTGCTCGCGCGTCAGGGGACCGATGAACTTCTGGTTGCTGCTACCTGGCTTTGCTGGAGCTGCGTAGGCACCACCCTTCGAGACCCACGGATGCATAAGCCCGGCT
>JACPAW010000026.1 GCA_016180605.1 Candidatus Omnitrophota bacterium
AGACGCGTGCTGGGCCAACCCCGACGAACCTTGCTAAATCCTCCACGCAACTATCGGTCTTGATGAGTGCTTGGATAATCTTAAGACGCGTGGGCTGACCGATGATGTGGAACATGCGCGCGCATTCACGCGTGGTGCGTTTCATGATAGCACAAAAATAATCTTAAGTTAAGGAGGCGGCGGCAGCTTTTGCCCTAACGATTGAACCAGAACAAATCGCAGCGTTTCTTCATCGAGTCCGCGATACCACGCTACCTCTTCAAGCGAAAAATCACCATCCTTTTGCGGATCGATGTGGAAAAAATCGAAAATGGCACGCGAATCCGGATGGACTCGGAGAAGATGGTTGACCGTCGTTTGTTTCTCAATGGCTGGAGGTTCCATTCGTCAGCGCTTTGAGCTTATCGGCTTGGAGAATGACCATGCGGCCCCGCGAAGTGGAAAGGTACCCGCGCTTCTTCAGCCACGATACGATGCGAATGGAAGTTTCAATTCGAGTGCCTGCCATACAGGCAAGCTCCTGATGAATAATAGGAAGGGTATTGCCAAAAGTGGAACGCAGCCGAAGAAGCGTGTAAGCAACCCTTTGGCGCACGGGGGCCTGGGCTAGGCTGATGAATTCTGCCATGTGGCGAATCCGCTGGCAGCAGATGGAGAGCACTTCTTTGGCGAAGGCGGGGTTATCATCCAGTATTTCCGAGAAAATGGAAGCGGGTATGGAAACCAACTGGGTGTCCGTCGCGGCTACTGCTGTGGCCGAATAAGTGCCGTGATCGAATGCAGATACGCCACAAAGCGTCTCATCCGGAGTCATGGCGAAAATTGTCACGGGGTTGCCTTGCGGACTTTTCCGAGTGAGATAAACCCAGCCCTCCTGAACCACCCATACGCGTTCTGCAGGTTTTCTCTCTTCAAAAATGATCTCGCCCCGTTGATAGCAATGCGATTGGCAGCTATCGGCAATGCGCTTCCCTGCTTTTTCCGAAAGAGTCAGAAAGAGAGGGTTGCGAAGCAGGAAATTCCTCGCTGTGTGCATGATGTATTTTCTGTGGCCTGCGGGCAGAGTGGCACACCCTGAAACCGAAGTCTATGACCCAAGTCAGATTAGTCTGAATGCTACCCTACCCGCCAAATGAGAGCGGCTTCCGCTATGCTTCTGCTTGGCGCGCAAGCGCAGTCCTGATAGACTGGCGGGGAATATCCGGATGCGTCATTATGATGCGTATCATACACACACAAAGGGTGCTGCGATTACGTGCGTCGCTGGGTCGAAGAGAATGCCGCTTTATGCCAGCCCCAAGCCGTGCATTGGTGCGATGGAACTGAGGCCGAATTCCAGACTCTGACCCAGCGCGCCATTGCAGAAGGCGTATTGATCGGGTTGAATCAAAAAGAGCTGCCTGGCTGCTTTCTGCACCGCAGCCAAGCGAATGACACCGCCCGAACAGAGCATTGCACCTACATCTGCACCTCCACCCAGGAAATGGCCGGTCCTACGAACAACTGGATGGACCCGGAAAAAGCGTATTCCCTTCTGCGCACCCACTTTTCCGCAAGCATGCGCCAGCGCACGATGTACGTCGTTCCCTTTCTCATGGGACACCCGGGTTCGCCTCTAGCTAAAGTGGGAGTGGAGCTGACCGACTCGCTCTACGTGGTGTTGAACATGCGGATCATGACGCGCATGGGCCACGTGGCTCTTCAGGAACTCCGGGGGCGCAATACCTTTACTCGATGCCTGCACAGCGTAGGAAACTACGATCCTCAGCATCGCTACATCTGCCATTTTCCCCAAGACAACACCATTTGGAGCTATGGTTCCGGTTATGGAGGCAATGCGCTTCTTGGAAAGAAATGCCTGGCCTTGCGGATTGGAAGCTTCCTGGGCCAGCAGGAGGGGTGGCTCGCCGAGCATATGCTGATTATGGCCATCACCGATCCAAAAGGAGCGATTACTTATTTAACCGGCGCTTTTCCGAGCGCTTGCGGCAAAACCAATTTGGCCATGCTGGAACCGCCGGCTCAGTTTAAGAAAGCAGGCTGGAAAGTGACGACACTTGGAGATGATATTGCCTGGATGTACGTCGATAAGGAACGTCGCCTGCGAGCCCTGAATCCGGAATCGGGTTATTTCGGCGTGGTCCCTGGTACCAACCGAAAAACCAATCCGAATGCGATGGAAATCCTATCCCACGATTCGATTTTCACGAATGTCGCCCTTTTGCCGGATGGCCAGGTATGGTGGGAAGGAAAAGACGGCATCCCACCTGCAGCGTGTTTGGATTGGATGGGTAAGCCCTGGACGCCGCAGAGCAACCGAAAGGCAGCTCATCCCAACAGCCGCTTTACCGCCCCTCTAACCCACAACCCAGCGCTGAATGAACGCTGGAATGATCCTGCGGGAGTTGCTGTTTCGGCCATCATTCTTGGAGGACGACGCAGCCAAACGGTGCCGCTTATCGTCGAAGCCTTTGATTGGAGGCATGGCGTCTACCTGGGAGCTACCCTTGGCTCTGAAACCACCGCCGCCGCAGCAGGACAAGTCGGGCTTGTGCGCCGCGATCCGATGGCCATGCTTCCCTTCTGTGGTTACCACATGGGCCGCTACTTTGCCCACTGGCTCAACATATCCGATCGCATGCATCCTGAGCCGCGCATCTTTTTCGTCAACTGGTTCCGCAGGGACGAAAACGGCAAATTTCTTTGGCCTGGTTTCGGTGAAAACTTACGCATTCTGGAATGGATTCTCAAACGCTGCAAGAAAGCGGTTCAGGCGCGCCGGACGCCGTTGGGATGGATGCCGTATCCTGAGGATATCGATCTGCAAGGCTTGGAAATGAACCGCGCCGAATTGGAAAAAGCCTTATCCATCAACAAAGAAGAATGGATCGAAGAAGCCCTTGCCCAAGGAGAATTCTTGAATCAAATGGGTAATGAGCTGCCCGCGGAACTCAAGCAGCAGCACGAAGAACTTCTGCACCGGCTCCATTCCCCGTAATTCAATTCGGCAATTCCGGGGACACATACTTAATTCGCTTTAAAAACTAAGTACGTGTTCCCAGATTTTCAGATTTATACTGAATTAAGTATGTGTCCCCGGAATTAGAATTGAGAAGGCATGAGAATGGAAATCCTGCTTGTTCTGAGCTTGGTGATCGCAGCCGGCGTGTCATTCGGCAAGCTGCGCTTTTTTGGGATGAGCTTGGGCGTTGCCAGTGTCCTTTTCTTCGGGTTGCTGGTAGGACACTTCAACATTCCGTTGAACCGCGATATTCTTGTTTTCACGCGAGACCTCGGATTGGTCCTGTTCGTTTACACAATCGGAATCCAGGTAGGACCTGGCTTCTTCGCCTCTTTCCGAAAAGAAGGGTTACGCCTGAACCTAGCGGCAATCACCATTGTCCTGCTGGGTGTTCTGGTCACCCTGGGTCTTTACCAATTCTTTCATCTTCCTGCCCCTATCGCCGTAGGACTCTTAAGCGGAGCCGTGACCAATACGCCTAGCATGGCCGCGGCACAACAAGCCTGGATGAACCGATTGGATGCTGGATCCCAGGCCATTGAGGCAGTAGGATTCGGTTATGCGATTGCGTATCCGTTTGGGGTCTTGGGAACCATTGTGGTCATGGTGGTGTTGCGGCGCCTTTTTCGCATTCCCCTTTCCTCTGATGCACAGCAGTATCAGGCGGTCCAAAAACAAGCGACACGAGCTCCCAATACTCTGAACGTAGAGGTAGAAAATCCGCAGCTGGCAGGACAGCCGCTTTCCATTCTTTCCTCATTGATTCAACCCACGGTGATTGTCTCGCGCCTTCTGCGTAATGAGCAAGTGTCCATTCCACGCTCCGATACGAAACTGCAAATGGGAGATGTCCTGCATGCAGTTGGGGCACAACAAGCCCTTGAGAAATTGCGGCTTGCCGTTGGAGATCCTACTCCCATTGACCCGCGCACCGTTTCAAGCAACCTGACCAACCGCTATGTCCTGGTCACGCAAGCAGAAGTTCTGGGCCGTTCCTTGGGAGAACTGCAATTTGAAAACCGATATGGTGTGGCCATCACCCGCATCGCGCGAGCGGGTACGGAATTCGTCCCGAACGCAGCCGTGCGTCTTCAGTTTGGCGATCGGCTCACGGTTGTAGGAGAGGATGCATCCATCAAAAAGGTTGCCATTAATCTCGGGGATTCCCCCAAGGCATTGGACGCGCCTAATATTTTGCCGATCTTTTTAGGCATCGCCTTGGGAGTACTACTGGGGAATTTGCCGATTACCCTGCCCGGAACCTCTAGCCCTTTGCGCTTGGGATTAGCAGGCGGCCCCTTAATGATCGCGATGCTTCTAAGCCGTATCGGCCGTATCGGCTCCGTCATCTGGTATTTGCCGCAAAGCGCGAATTTATTTTTGCGGGAAATGGGAATTGCTCTCTTTTTGTCCTGCGTGGGACTCTCTGCCGGAGACCGATTGCTTCCCATGCTGACCCGCGTGGATGGTTGGATACTAGTAGGGTGCGGAGCATTGATTACCGTTTTGCCGCTGCTGGTCGTTGGCTTCGTTGCCCGGCACTTTTTTAAAATGAACTATGGCGTTCTTTGTGGATTGCTTTCCGGCAGCATGACGGATCCGCCTGCACTGGCCTTTGCCAGCAGTATCCACCCCACACAAGCTCCGATCATCACGTATACCGCTGTTTATCCACTGGCTCTATGTCTGCGCGTCGTATTCGCCCAGCTTTTAGCAATCATGTTGCGATAAAACACAATTCCGGGGACATGTACTTAATTCAGCATCAATCTGAAAATCTGGGAACACGTACTTAGTTTTTAAAGCGAATTAAGTACGTGTCCCCGGAATTAGGAGACGGAGGCATGCGCAAATAAGAAGGCAAAGGCCAAAGGCGCAAACAACCGTTGCCCCGGTTGGCAAATCCCAAACATAAGAAGCCAACAATCCTGCAATACTCGTTAAGACTCCCACCACCCACCCGACGAAAAGCCGCTGGCCGATCGTTTGCACGAGCAATGCCCCGCAAACCGCAGGCACGATCAAAAACGAAAACACCAGCAGTACCCCTGCCATTTCAACCGAACTGGTCACTACGAATCCAAACGTGGCATAGAACAAAAAGTCCCACAATCGTACCCGCAGCCCCTGGCGAAAAGCTGCTTCGGGATTCTGAGAGATCAGCAATAGCGGCTTGCGAACCAGCCAGTGGATGAACCCAATTCCACTATATAGCAGCAACATCTTGAGGACTTCCGGCCATTCGACAAAAAGAAGATGGCCGATTAAAAGCGCCTTCAGCTCTTCCCCGCCTTCTGGAGCACGGCTTAAGATAAGGATGGACGCTGCTGCAGCCACCGCATAGACGATTCCGATGAATGCCTCTTGCGGGACAACGGGGTGGCGCAGGCGGGTTGCGGAAAAAATGGCTGCACCAAGCAACGTAAAAACCAGAGCAATCAAGTAACTGGCCGTTGAGTGGAGCCCAAAACCCCACAAGAATCCCAGCGTCGCGCCGAAAGCCGCAATCTGGGCAAGAGCCAGATCAACGAAGACCACCCCTCTTTCAATGACGTGCAGGCCCAGGTAGGCATGAATGCCCGTCAGAATCAGGCAAGCCACAAAGGGCTTGACCATAAGCTCCAGAAACTCACCCATGATTCAACACCTCCGATAGCTGAGTCACATTGTAGTCCAGCATAGCAATATAATCAGAACACGCAGGCTGTTCCCGCACACTCTGACAAAGAGACACGACTTTTGCACCGGTGCGTCTAGCGATCGCCTCAGGCGTTTGCGGAGGAAAGTACGTGGCCTTGACAATGGCCGCAACGCGCTGCTCGGGAATGTAGCGCTCCAGAAAAGCAACTTGTTTTGGAGTCGGAGGAATCCCAGGCTTCGGCTCTAAGTGTTGTTCCATCTTCAGCCCCAGAAAGGTCATCAGATA
This sequence comes from Candidatus Omnitrophota bacterium, assembly GCA_016180605.1. GTDB lineage: Bacteria > Omnitrophota > Gorgyraeia > Aquiviventales > Aquiviventaceae > JACPAW01. The sequence goes on from JACPAW010000026.1 coordinate 5,949, forward strand.
CGGCCAGGCCCGATGGTCGCCGATGAGTTCTCGCCCATGATAGGGTGCTAGGGCCGCCTTCCAGGTGGGGATTTTCTCATCGAGGCGCTTCAGGAAGGCCTGGAGATTCTGCTGGAAGTCTCTGGCATGGTCAGGATCGAGTGCGGCTAACTTCTCCGC
>JACPAW010000027.1 GCA_016180605.1 Candidatus Omnitrophota bacterium
CTATGCCGAGCGTTTGCTCGATCTTGCGCAAATGGTGGTCATGCCGGCCGAAAAGAATCTGAGCTTCCTCGTTACTGTGGAGTTTGATGGTCTGTTCAGGCATCTCTACAAATAGTAAAAAGTAAGTTTTGGGACATGGGGCATGGGACGGGAAACGTATTTTTGCTCTTACATGTCTCCTGTCCCAAAAGTCGCGGATGACTAACGTATCTCATGTCCCACACTCCTTATCATTTACGATACGAAACGTCTTCGTCCGAATACGTCAGAGGTTCAGAATCCGAAGGTTGCTGTTCGGTACGATGGATGCGTAAAGTCATTCCTGCCCGTAGCTGGTCGGGACTCTTGAGAAGATCGCGATTGGCTTCGAAGATCCTGCGCCATTGCGTGGCTTTGCCGTAGATCTCAGGTTTGGCGGCAATCGACCAGAGCGAATCTCCCTTCTGGACTAGGTAGGTACTATAGGTCCCCTCGGCTGCAATGGGGGTGGCTGTCTCTTCGCTCATGTCCATTTCAGGCGGGGCGATGTTCTCTAAGCTGAGAGGATTATGGGTTCGTTTGGGGCGATAAAAACTGGGGATTTCAATGTCCCATTAAGTAACCACGATTTCCCCCCTCCAAAGCCAAATCTACCCGAGGATAATGAGTGACGCGCGTGGCCGTACGGCATCCTGCAGAAAGCAGAACCGTGGTCAAGCTTACCAGAAATATCTCTTGCCAGCGCATGTGTGCCTCCTTTTAGTCCCACCGGCATTGATCTGCGAAGCAGATCAGGTGGGACTCCTCATTTAACTTTAGCTTGTAAGCCTACTCCGGAGTGTTTCGGACTGCAATACCCAATTCTTTTAATTGTGCTGCGGTAACCGGGGAAGGGGCATCGGTTAAAAGGTCGATGGCCTTTTGCGTTTTTGGAAATGCGATGACATCCCGAATGGAAGTGCTATGCGTCATCATGGCAACCAGCCGGTCCACCCCCAAGGCGAATCCGCCATGAGGGGGTGCTCCATAGCGGAAAGCCTTAAGCAGAAATCCAAAACGCTCCTCTACCGTTGCTTCACTTAATCCGAGTATTTTGAAAATTTCTCTTTGAAGGTTTGCTTCGTGGATCCGGATGCTGCCGGAACCCAGCTCTACTCCATTGAGGACCAAGTCATAGGCCCGCGAGCGGACGGAAGCAGGATCTTTGTCCAAAAGGCCAAGGTCTTCCAAGGCAGGTGCCGTGAAGGGATGGTGCTCTGCATTCCATCGCTTAGTCTCCGCGTCCCATTGGAATAACGGAAATTCGGTAACCCAGCAGAACGCCCAGGGATTTGTTTCGCTTTGCAAGTTGGGTTTGTCGCTCTGGTAAGAAGCAAGCGCCTCACGGTGGGTTAGGCGCTGAAAGGGTCGTTGGAGTGCCACTTGCAGCGTTTCTTGGAATACCTTGACGATGACTTCTTCGATGAGTGCGTAAATATCTTCTTCACTGACAAAGGATAATTCCAAGTCCAATTGCGTAAACTCCGGCTGCCGATCGGCGCGCAGGTCTTCATCGCGGAAGCAGCGGGCAATCTGGTAATAACGCTCCATTCCTGAGACCATCAAGAGCTGCTTGAAGAGCTGCGGCGATTGTGGCAGGGCGAAAAAGCGCCCGGGATTCACGCGAGAAGGGACCAGGTAATCGCGCGCTCCCTCGGGTGTGGATTTTGTCAAGCTGGGGGTTTCGATCTCCAGAAAATGACGCTCATGCAACGTTTTCCGGATGGCGTGCACCGCTTGGTTGCGCAAGATGAGTCGTTTCTGGCTGACCGGTCGGCGCAAATCGATATAGCGCCATTGCATGCGTATTTCTTCAGAGGGCTCTACCTGATCGTCGATTTCAAACGGAGGGGTGGCTGCCGGATTCAAAACATCCAGCTGGCTGGCTGAAACTTCAACGAGCCCTGAAGGAAGCCTCGGATTTTCGGTTCCTTTCGGGCGTTTCTGCACGCTTCCGGTGACGCGCAGCACATACTCAGGACCCAGTTCTTTGGCTTGTTGGTGCAACTCGGGTTGCCGCTTTGCATTCAAGACAATCTGGGCAATACCGCTGCGGTCGCGCAGATCGAAGAAAGTCAATCCTCCATGGTCGCGGCGTCGGTGCAGCCAACCGCAGAGGCTAACGGTTTGTCCGATGTGCTGCTCGTTTAATTCGCCGCAACCGTGGGTTCGCATCATTTTAAGGGCAGCAATCAGCACACAGGGTGAGCACACAGCAAACAGCACACAGCAAACAGAAAGAGCTTTGCTTACTCTGTATGCTGATTGCTGGGTGCTGTGTGCTAATCATTGTTCATGATTCGCTGCATGGCTCATTTCCTGGATGAATTGATCCAGCGGAATCGTGCGCTGAGTGCCCTGCCCTAAGTCTTTAACGGTAATGCTCTGCTGTGCCAATTCTGCTTCTCCTAGGATCGCGACATACTGTGCCTGTACTTTATCCGCCTCGCGCAGCTGGGCCTTAAGGCTCTTTGAGTCATAATCCATGTTAGCGGCAATTCCTTTCTCCCGAAGCTGCTGGCTTAATCGGAATCCCTCGGCGATCAATGTAGGTTGCGTAACAGCAACGTAGATGCCATGCCGCGAAACGGTGCTAGAGTCCGAGGTGCCTTTCGGAATCGCCATCAGGAGCCGTTCGATGCCCGCGGCAAAACCCACCGCTCCCGTTGATGGACCACCGAGTTCTTCCACAAGATGATTATAGCGCCCGCCGGCTGCAACGGCATCTTGAGCTCCCAGGCCCTTAGCGCGGAATTCGAAAACCGTACGCGTGTAATAATCTAGGCCGCGCGCGAAAATCCCCGTGTCATCGAAGGAGATTCCGGCAGAGTGCAGCCCTTGGCGGACTTGATCGTAGTGAGCCTGGCATTCGGCGCAGAGAATAAATGGCGAAGTTTTTTCCTTCCATACGATGGCACGACAGGATTCTTTCTTGCAATCCAAAACCCGAAAGATGTTTTTGTCAAAGCGGCTTTGACAGTCTGAGCAAAGGCTGCTGCGGTGCAAAGAGAGTCGTTCGCGCAGTTTTTGGCTCGCGCGCAGTTGATCCGGTTTGCATCCCATGGAGCTTAACCACAAACGGCTCTGCGGCAACCCGCAAGCGGATAACATGGCCTGGCATAAGGTGATGGCTTCCACATCGATCCAAGGGCTGTGGGAGCCGATGGCTTCGACCCCGAATTGATGAAACTGCCGGAAGCGCCCTGCCTGAGGCCGTTCCGCTCGAAACATGGCACCGCAATAGAAGAATTTGGCAAAGCCGATCCGTTTGTCCAAGTGGTGTTCCAAATAAGCCCGGACGATGGAGGCTGTTCCTTCAGGGCGCAGTACGATGAGCTGATTGCTGCGATCCTCGAACTGGAACATTTCTTTCTGCACGATATCGGTCGTCTCACCGACCGAGCGGCGAAAAAGAGAAGCTTCTTCCAGCAAGGGAGTTCGAATTTCGTCATAGGAATAAAGCCGGGCAAGACGCCGGATCGTGCGTTCCAGAGAGAGCCACCGTGGGATGTCCTCAGGAAGGATATCGCTAGTACCTCGCAATGCTTGTAGTTCCATTAGGAAGATTTGTCGTGCGGTTACGGAGAGCTTTCGGCTCGGTAAGCGATCAGCGAAGGAAGTCTACTTGATTTCCCGGCGCATGATCAAGCCGGGCTTGAAAACGACAACACGTTTTGGAGGGACCGGCACTTCCTGCCCCGTTTTCGGATTTCGGCCGCGTCGAGGAGCGCGTTGCTTTACCTTAAAGACGCCGAAATTCCGAAACTCGACCGTCTTTCCCTCCTTTAGATTGGCTACCAGAAAATCTAAAGTTCGCTGGACCACCCGTTTGACATCGACCTGGGTGATACCGGTATCCTTCGCTACCGTTAACACTAACTCCTTCTTAGTCAGAGTCATAGGAGCAATGACGTTAACATAGTTACCTGTCGTTGTCAAGCATTGCACGAGCTTTACCAAAGCGCCCTGCCCCAAAAGGCGCTGTCTTGGGAGGCTGTCGTTTGATGACTACGGCATTTTCTCCAAGCAGGCGGTTTAACTCTTCAAGGAGCTCCTGTTTGGGCTCCACTTTGAAGTTTTCCGCAAGTCGCAGCCGCATCGATGGTTCTTGCGGCGTTTCTACTCTGAGATAAATCGGCACCGTACCGGGAAAGCGCGCAAGAAGCCCCTTCAATTCTTCAAGGAGCGCTGGATTGCCGGCGTGGCGAAGTACCAGCTCCATGGCTTGGGCTAGCTTACTGGGTCCTTGATCAATGGGAAGGATTTGCTGGGCGATCAGGCGGGGCCGATCCTCCCGCATGGCCACTCGACCTTCCACAAAAACCACGGCATTGGGTTTTAGTTGTGGGGCTAACTGGGAGAAGCTGTTAGGGAATATCAGCAATTCGGTTTCTCCTTCCAGATCTTCCAGCATGCAGACTGCCATTTGCTCATTGGTTTTTTTCGTGGTGGTCAGTTTAATCTTGGTGAGCAGCCCCCCCATGATGAGGATCGAGCCATCTTCCGCGTTGAGAATCTGCTGCGAAGTAGTCGTTGCTAAAGCCCGGAGCGACGTGGCATAGCGCGCCAAAGGATGACCGGAAACATAGAATCCTAAAAGAGCTTTTTCAAAAGCCAATTTTTGGCTCTCAGGCCACGCGCATGTGGTCCTTCTGAAGGCTTGCCGCTTCTTCCATGGCTTGATCCAGGCTGGCCAATAAGCCTGCGCGCGATAGCCCCATGCTGTCGCAGGCCCCTGCTTTGATGAGGCTGTCGCAGACCTTGCGATTGACAAGGCGAAGGTCCACATCGTGACAGAGCTGCTTCATATCGGTAAAGCGCTGACGAATTTTTCGCGCTTCGACGATCGTTTGAATGGCTAAGAGGCCGACATTTTTGATGACCCCAAGGCCGCATCGGATGGTCCGTTCATCGACGACGGTAAAATGAGATTGGCTTTCATTGACATCCGGCGGCAGGATGTTTAATCCCATACGCTTGGCTTCATCCAGGTAGAAGACGAGTTTATCGGTGTTTCCCATTTCACTCGTCAGCAGGGCTACCATGAACTCGACCAAATAATGGGCTTTCAGATACGCGGTGCGGAAAGACACCATCGCATAGGCTGCGCTATGTGATTTGTTGAAGCCGTAACCTGCAAAATGCTCGATAAGGTCAAAAATCCGAGTTGCCGTTTTCTCGCTGATGCCGTTTTTCTTGCAGCCATCGACGAATGCCTTGCGCTGTTTCTCCATGACCTCGGCGATCTTCTTGCCCATCGCACGGCGCAACAAGTCCGCTTGGGCCAGCGAGAAGCCTGCCAATTCGTTGGCGATGCGCATGACCTGTTCCTGGAAAACGATGACCCCGTAAGTGGATTTAAGAACCGGCTCCAGGCGCGGGTGTTCATAGCGAATGGGAATCTGTCCGTGCTTTCGCTTCATGAAATCATCCAACATGCCAGAGCCGATAGGGCCAGGACGGAAAAGGGCGATCACGGAGATGATGTCTTCGAACTGGGTCGGTTTGATTTTCTTAAGAAGATCCCGCATCCCCGAGCTTTCCAGTTGGAAGACGCCCATGGTCTCCGCGCGAGCCAAAAGCTGGTAGGTCAGCGGGTCATCCAGCAGCAGATTGTTTAAGTCAATTTTTATTCCCCGGCGTTCTTCAGTGAGTTTGACGGCTTGCTGGATGACCGTCAGCGTCCGCAAGCCCAGCATATCGATTTTCAAAAGGCCAATGCGCTCCAGAGAGCCCATGTCCAGGCCTGTCGTGACCTGGTCATCGTTACTCTTAAAAAGCGGCGCATACTCGGTTAGGGGCTTATCGGCAATGGTGATCCCCGCCGCATGGGTTGAGGCGTGGCGCGTGAGTCCTTCCAGCATCAAGGCGGTGTCCATCAGCTGCTTGACTTGTTCGTTGGTGCGGTAGAGGTGGGTTAATTCCGGTGCTTCATTGAGCGCGCGCGCCAAGGTGATGTCGAGCTCATTAGGGATCAGCTTGGCCAATCGATCCGCTTCGGCATAGGGCATCTTCATGACCCGGGCCACGTCTCGCACGACCGCCTTGGCCTGCATGGTGCCGAAGGTAATGATTTGAGCGACGTTGGTTTTGCCGTATTTCCGGATCACGTAATCGATGACTTCGCCTCGGCGCTCATAACAGAAGTCGATGTCGATGTCAGGTTGGGTGACCCGCTGCGGGTTGAGGAAACGCTCAAAAAGAAGGTCATAGCGCAGAGGATCGATATCGGTGATCGCCAGGCAATAAGCGACTAGGCTGCCCGCAGCAGAGCCGCGTCCAGGACCTACAGGGATCTGATGCTCTTTCGCAAACCGGACGAAATCCCAAACAATCAGGAAATAACTCGTGTATCCGGACTGTAAAATGACGGATAGCTCATGCTCCAGCCGCTCGATTAAGGCAGGCTGGACATTTCCATAGCGCTGGGAAAGCCCTTGGTAGCAGAGTTCCTTGAGGTATTCCTGTTGTGTTTTTCCTACAGGCGGCTCGTAATAAGGCAGATGAATCTTTCCAAATTCCAACTCGAGGTTGCACTTTTCGGCAATCTGCAGCGTCGCTGAGATGGCATCGGGATAATCGCGGAAGAGCTCCTTCATTTCTTGCGCCGATTTTAGAAAGAACTCCGGGCGTTCATAGCGCAGCCGGTTCGGGTCATCGAGGGTGGTCTGCGTTTGAATCGACATCAGCGCATCGTGCGCCGATGCATGTATTGCCTCGATGTAGTGCACATCGTTAGTGGCCACACAAGCGACACCGGCATCCTTGGCGATTTGCCGCAAGAGCGGCCGGACCTTGTCTTCCAGGCTCAGCCCGTGGTTTTGGAGCTCCACGTAAACATTCTCCTTGCCCAGGATCTGTACGAGATCATCCAGCTCGCGGCGGGCTGCTTGGGTCTGATCCTGGGTCAGATGCACGTTCAAAACGCCCTTCAGGCAACTGGTTAAAGCAATCAGGCCGCTGCGGTGCTGCTGCAGAGATTCTTTATCTATGCGCGGCTTGTAGTAAAAACCTTCCAGGTAGCTGATGGTTACCAGGCGCATGAGATTGCGGTAACCTTCCTCATCCTTGGCCAGAAGGACCAGGTGCGAGTTGGAATCCCGAATGCTGCTTCCTGTTTTGTCAAACCGGCTTTTCGGGGCCAGATACGTTTCACAGCCTAAGATCGGCTTGATCCCAGCCTTCATGCAGGCATCATAAAACTCAATGGCCCCGAAGAGGTTGCCATGGTCTGTCATGGCGATTGCAGGGAACTTCAGTTCGCTGGCTCGCTGGACCAGAGGAGGAATTCGGCAAGCGCCATCGAGCAGCGAGTAGTTGGTGTGCAGGTGAAGGTGAACGAAATCAGAGTGTAACATTAGTGGCTAGCAAACAGCACACAGCAGACAGCACACAGTAAAAATTCCTGTCCTAATCTGTATGCTGTGTGCTGGATACTGTGTGCTCAGTCTGTTTGCTGTGTGCTGGTTGCTGTGTGCTTACCCTGTGTGCTTTACATTGCCCAGTTCGTTGATGCGGTGGATCATTTCGATGAGCCTACCAAACTGCTTGCGGTTGAAAGCGAAGATCAAGCGCGGCAAATCCTTAAGAGAGGGCTCATCCGCTTCCTCGGGAAGTGCCGTCGTCTGGCGGATTGTTCCCGTTTCGATAATATCGCGGAATTCACGAGTTAACTTCGCCGGCGCTTCCACGGCAAGCGGGTGCGTTAAGCGCAGTACTAGCTGGCGTTCGACATAACGCAGAGAATGGTAGGTGCTATAAAAATGCAAAATGTGCCGAGCGGCTTCTTCTGCGGAACGCGCTACTTTGTAAATGGAACAGTCCGAGCGTGAAATCATGCCCCCCTTCGCCAAGCGCTGGTCGATGAAAGACAAAAGGGGTTTCCAAAATGTGCCATCCGGCAGATCCACCAGCACAATCGGCCGCGGGTCCGACTTGCCTGTTTGAACCAGCGTCATCGATTCGAAACCTTCATCCAGCGTGCCAAATCCTCCAGGGAAAAGGGCCGTGGCATGGGATTCTTTGATAAAGAGAAGTTTTCGGGTGAAGAAGTACTTGCAATTCACGAGCTTCTGATCTTTGGCGATAATAGGGTTGGCTTCTTGCTCAAAGGGAAGGCGAATATTGAGTCCGAAACTGGCAGAACAACCGGCTCCTTCGTGCCCTGCTTTCATAATGCCGCTAGCGGCTCCGGTAATGACCATCCAGTCTGCTTGTGCCATCCGATGCCCGAATGCTTTTGCCATCTGGTAGCCAGGATACCCCCGGCTGACGCGAGCCGATCCAAAGAGGGCGACCTTGCGGATGCTGCGGTAAGGGCGAAACACCCTGAAGGCATAACGCAGTTCCTTCAATGCGGCATTGAGGATTTTTAGATCCCCTGTGGTGGCCGCATCTTCCCCCAGGCGGTAGATGGAAACCATCATTTCGGACAAAAGCCGCCGGTCGAAACGATCCTCCCCTAGCGACTGAAGCAGTGCGGCGATCTGCGAATCCGCTTCTGTCTTATGCGTCGTGTAAGGATGCAAAGGGCGATTCGGTATCATGCGTCTGGATAGTCTAGCACGACCAGAGGAATTATGAAATGTAGAAACCGGTGGATGGAACCTTACCCGTCACAATTTTGCCCGGATAAAGAGCATAAACGAAAATGGAGTCTCTTCGTACGCTTCCTCGAGGCGCTCAGGGAGAAAGTGCAGGCTGCCTAGTCCTCCCAGCCCCCACTGTACCTGATGCTGCTCGGGAAAGTCGTAGATGTAGCCTAAACTAACCTTATGCACCGTGAATGACTTGCCATGCAACGGATCTGCCTCGAAGAAAAGCTCACTTTTTTCCACCGTCTCAGCCCGGCCAAAAACAGTGTGGGTCTTATTGAAATTGACGAGCGACTCGACTAAAAATCCATCCAAGTCCCGCCCCGGATCATTCCGATTCCGTCCCCATGCCGCAGTCGTCTGCCAATGGGTGCGATCCCACCTATGGTGGTAGCTAGCCGAGATCGTGAACCGATTCGTATCTTGCTCAGGCTCCAGTTGCTCCGGGCTGTCTATGTGACCATAGCTGGCTTGGAAGGCCCAATGTGGGTTTGGATTGTACGAGAATCGTCCAGCGAACGAATCGAAGCGAGGCTTTTCCAGATCCCAGCGATCTTCGTCTGGCTCCCGGCCGGTAAAGAGCGAGCCTTCCAATTTTACCTTCTTCCAGATGTAGCCAAGGGTTGTCACACCATGCGTGATGTGTGTGGAATCCAGCCAATGGTGGGTGATTGGCGCCTCGGGGTTATCGGTGCCTGAAAAACGGTGCATGAAAGTAGGTGGACCAAGTGCTGGCTCACCTGGCCAGCCGACATAGGCGAACGCGGAACTATCCGACCCTACAGATACGCTATAGGTTAGCGCTAACTCCATAAACAGATCATGTGGGTGCTGACGGTCGATCAGCGGTGTTTTTCCATTATCCGTTTCGCCAGACTGTAAGAGCAATGGATAACCCTTCCGGCCAACTGTCAGCGGTTCT
>JACPAW010000028.1:0-1446 GCA_016180605.1 Candidatus Omnitrophota bacterium
TTGCTGCCCCGCGGTTAGTCTTTTGACATCCATCAGCGTTCTTCCATGAACCGACAAGTCCCCTTCATTGAGATTGCCCAGTTCCAACTGAATGCGGCCACGCAGTTGCCCATTGCGCATCCCTACCCTTGCGGTAAACGCCACTGTGCTGGTGTAGACGCGCACTTCCGGGCCGCCATGATAGTAGGGCTCGAATGCAGCAAGCGCCAGCGGCTTAAGCTGACAGGTTGCATCGAGTTCCTTAAGCCCTGGATTGATCCATCCCGAGCATAACAATGGAGCGCTGTGGCCGCCGAAACCGACAAGCTCTCCTCGGATGGCAAAACTCATCTGGACTTTTTCATCCAACGTGGCCAGCGGCCCGATGACCAGGGATAAATGATCGAATAGAAGACGAAACGGCTCAGGTGCTGCTTCATCCACCACTTCCACAACGCCATCGGTAACACGGACAGAACCGGTGTGGATTTTCCAGGACGTGGGAAGCCATTTGCCAAGCCCGCGGGCACTTGGAGAGCTCGCAGGCAAGGTCGGCCAAAAAACGGTTCCGTCCTTGGCGCGCGTCAAACGGACAAAAGGCCTATCGACCTGCATAGCCTCAAGCCACAGTGTCCGCGAGGGGATGGCAAGCCATTGGGGCCAAATCACCACTTGCTGGATGCTCAGTGCCGCCTGGGAAGTGGAATGCGCAAACCGCAATCCTGAAAGAGACGTAGTGAAAGGAACGGTTAGATGGACGCTGTCTACCGTCAGCGCTCCGCCAGCGGTGCGCTCAATTGCCCGGATGATGTGGCGCGGGGCAATGCGGGTGAGGGCCACGTATTCCACCGCAGCCAGGATAAGAAGAAGTGCCACAACCCAACGAAGCCAGATCCGAGGACGCTTCATTTAAAAGAAAGCACACAGCAATCAGCACACAGCATTTAGATTGGCTCGACAGCAGTCAGCAGTAAGCTGTAAGGAAAAACCAGTAAAACTTATTGCTGACGAGCTGATTGCTGACGAGCAAATGCGTACTCGAAAGCATGAAAATGGCGCGCCCGGGCCGAGTCGGCGTCTTCGTCCCGCCTTCGGCGGGACTTCGGTCGGCCATTTTGCCATCGAGGACTAGAGCAAAATGGGTGCGCCCGACAGGAATCGAACCTGTAACCAACAGCTTAGAAGGCTGCTGCTCTTCCACTTGAGCTACGGGCGCTTGTGATGGCAAAAAAGACTCGGGGCGCTGGCCGCGCTCCTTCCGAGCGCGGCATTCTGAAATATGAAATTAGAGCAATGGAGCATTAGACCGCATTTGAAATTGGTTCTTCCTAAATTTCTAATGTTCCAATTTCAAATGCTCTATTTTTCGCTATCGTTTATCGATAGCGAAAAATCGGGGCGCTGGGATTCGAACCCAGGACCTCTTGGTCCCGAACCAAGCGCTCTACCAAACTGAGCCACGCCCCG
>JACPAW010000028.1:1506-7190 GCA_016180605.1 Candidatus Omnitrophota bacterium
AAGGTAAGTCGGCGCTCCTTTTGTCGCGCCGACCCCATTAAGAAAAGTCGCGGCTCTCTTCAAATCCTGCCATTACTCGCGAAAAAACTCGGGGCGGCAGGATTTGAACCTGCGACCTACTGGTCCCAAACCAGTCGCTCTAGCCAAGCTGAGCCACGCCCCGGAATCAGCAAACAGCAATCAGCACACAGCAATCAGTAAAAAACCACTTAATGCAATCATACATCGTGGCGAATCTCCGCCACAAGGTGTTGGTGGACAAAGCGGACCCGCCAAAGTCCTGTGGTGGGCGCCAAGCTTTGTGGCGGAGAGCCACGCCCCGGAATCAGCAAACAGCACACAGCACTCAGCACACAGCAATCAGCAATCAGCAATCAGCACTCAGTAAAAGCATATACCAGTAGAAGGAAATTGTAGCGGGTTTTTCGGATTAACGCTAGGCAGAAGGAATTATGGAGAGGACTGCCGTAGGTTACGGACAACTTCATCTGCTCTCTTCCGGAGCTTTAAAAATCCCCGGTACCGCCTCCACGGGTCTTGGACTTGACCTTTCTCTATAATCAAGCAATGGCCGCGCTCGACAAACTGGACCTCTGTTCCGGGGTATAGACCATATCTCTCTCGGATTGGTTTGGGAATGATAACCTGTCCCCTCTCTGTAATTCGCATCGCATCCTCCGCTTTCGGTACTACTTTCTTATATAAGAAGTAAGCCATCAGGTTCGCGGTTTGTCAACAAGCGAATCGCCCCTGCTAAGAGATCAGCCACTGCGATATAATGAAGCTATGTTGCGACTTCTTCGCATTAGCGTTCTCCTGTTCCTCGCACTATTTCTCTTCGCCAGTGCCGCGTTATGGATCTTCTGCGCGAATTGGTTGCCCACGCAAGGAAAAACACTGCTCATCGAACATCTGGAGCGGCTAGCCCCCATCGAAGTTTCCATCGAGTCGTTGCATTACCAGCCATTCCAGGGTGCCATCTTCGAAGATGTCACGATCCTAGACCGCGCCACAGGCGAAGTATGGAGTGATATCCCCATGATGGTCGGGGGCATCCGGTGGCTGCCGCTTCTCTTCCAAAGACAAGTCGCTTTCCATCTTGACGGTAGACTAGAAACCCCGGCAACCACCAACATCATTCTGGATGGCCGCTATGGCTTAAAACGCCACGACTTAACATTGGATCTGACGACGGCGGATATCTCGCTGGCTCAAATCACAGGACCTCTTAAGCGTCATGTGCCGGCGAATTTCCAGGAAGGTACGACTCGTTTTTCTCTTAAGCTCAACAAACAACCCGATTGGCCCCTGAGTGTCTCTGGGAAAATCACTACAGAACGCCTGGTTTGGATAAGCCCATCCTTAAAAGCAATCGCCGACTTAACCTTAGAAGGACAAGCCACAGCCCCGCAGCAGCCCGATGTCCCTTGGGCCATCAAAACCTGGGGAATGATTCAAAAAGGAACTTTGGAAGGCGTTTCGTACATCGGTCCGATCACCGATATTGAAGGCAAATTGCGATTTGAAAACGATCACCTGGATATTGAAACGCTAAAAGCCAAGGCGCTGGATTCTCTATGGGACATCCAAGGGTCTTTAGGTCCTCTGAAACAACCGCTGCTTGAGCTGGCGGTAAGCTCTGATATTTCGCTAAAGAGCGTTGAAACTCTTTTTCCAAAAGCAAATTGGGACTGGCACCCGGAAGGGCCTGCTCATCTTCAGGCTGCCTGCCGAGGCCCTGCAAACCAAATCTCAGCCTGGGATTGCCAGGTACGCGCGCAACTCAAGCAGTCTCGTCTGACAAATGCTCGTCTGACAGAGCCTATCACCCACATCCTCGGTTCCGTCGAATACGACCACCTCACGCGGCAAATGAACCTTCGTAGCATCGAAGGACAGCTGCTTGGCGAACGATTCACAACACACGGCTTGATTAGCTTTTGGCAAAAGCCATCCCGTCTGTCGCTTCAATTTAGCGGAGGAGTAAAGCTTAAAGCGCTCACACCGCTACTTCCCAAGGAAGGTTTGATACGACAGATGGATGGTTTAGCGGAAGTGGACTTGGCTCTGAATGGCCCGCTTGGCTCCTTACAGCCAACCGGAAACCTTCAAATACGCGATGCCAGCCTTGGAATCAACGGCCTGGATGCGCCGCTTGAAGCCATTCAGGGAACTCTTTTCGTGGATAAGAAGCGCTATCGGTTTGAAGATGTCGCCCTTCGCTTTAAGAACGAACCGCTGCGGGTAACGGCTGATATCCTCACCGGGCCAAACACCGTACTGAGCACTCATATCCGGCTTAAAGAAGGAGAGCTTTCCCTCAACGGGCAGATTCGTCCTGAGGAATTCGTGATTGAACAAGGACAAATCAGGCTTCTCAGAAGCCAATGCACTTTTCGCGGAGTGGTCCATAAAAAACCGGACCATCCGAGCCGTTTGAATTTATCCGGCACGATTGAGCTCTCGGACTTGGACCATCTTCCTTTCATTCCGATGCCGCAATTAAAAACCTGGCAGCTGCAAGGAAGCATGGATGTCCAGGCACGATACGCGGGGCCTTTGAAGCCATGGCAGAACGCCCAGATCCAGGGACAAATAAACGCAACGAAACTTATCATCCGGGACATTCCCGTTGAGCGGGTGCGCTGCGACATCACACAGTCCAGCCGCCTATTGCGCCTGAACGTTCCTGCAGCCCTTGTAGCCGAAGGACGATTAACCGCAGAGACCACGATCGATCACCGGCAAAGCGAAGACTATTTCCGCATGCAGGCGGATCTTATCAACATGAACCTGGCAGGACTGACACAAACCATCCCAGCCTGGCGCAGGCGCCAGGTCAGCGGAACGGCTTCTTCCCGTGCAATGGTTTCTGGTGTTTGGAATAAGCGGTCCACTTGGATCGGAGAAGGCTGGCTGAATGCCTCGGGAGAAGAGCTGGGGGATTTGCCTTTGCTGGATCGTTTGTTCCGCGGGCTGTTTGGCGTTCTTGCAGACCGCATTGGCTTGGAGACGCTTCGGCGTGCTCAAATCACGCAAGCCTCCGTCCAATGGCAACTGGAGCGGGAACGCCTGCATACAGAACAATTGCGCTTAGGAGGTTTGGCGGCAAGTGAGCCGGTTGCCGTTTATGCTAAAGGCAGCGTAGGATTGGATGGAACGCTGGATTTGATCGTCGAGCCTGAGCTTTCGGAAAGGACGGTCCTTGAAGCACCGGCTACTTCCCCGCTGGCAAGCACGATCCTTCGAGCCGCCGGCCAGTTGGAAAGGCTGCGGCGCTTTTTAGGCCGCCACCGGCTAACGGGAACCCTCAATGAGCCTCAGTACCGATTTGAATTCACGACACAAGAACTCTTTAAACAGCTTGCACCCGGCTCAGAGGATTTTTTGGGGGGGCTTTTCGAGAGTGTTCGTTGAGTATCTTTTGAATCAATCGTGCGAGAACAGGCCGCATTCGGCGGGCAGCCATCGCCCGGTGGCTTAAACGCTTTTTGACGGAAGGACTCATCTCTCCTACCGTGCGTCTTAAATGCGGTACCACAAAAATCGGATCATATCCAAAGCCGTTATTGCCGCAAGGTGAGTTGGCAATGCGACCGCGCCATCTGCCCCTTCTTAGAGCCAATATCTTGGACGGCGAGGACAAAGCCAAAACACACTGATATTGCGCTCCGCGCTGGCGTAGTGGAATATCTTTCAACAAGCGCAGCAGTTTCTCGTTATTCTTCCGGTCGGTGGCATTCTTTCCGGAGAACCGCGCCGAATAAATCCCAGGGCCTCCTCCTAGCGCATCGACTTCGATTCCCGAATCATCCGCCAGTGCCAGGCATTGGGTTCGCCGTGCGGCAGCCAGCGCTTTTTTGGCTGCGTTATCCTCGAAGGTTTTCCCGTCTTCCACAATGCGCAAAGAGCCTGGAAACTCATCCAGCGTGCGCCAGCGGACGTGACGAAGGCGCAATAATTCAGAGAGTTCTTTTGCCTTGTGATGGTTGGTCGTGGCAATGACGATTTCCAGCATGCGGGTCGGGTAGGGTCTAGAATTGCCGAAGGGATGAAACGTTCAGCGCCCGCTTTTGAAGCGCAAATAGATGCTGCAGTCCGCTGCGGGCCAATTGCAGAAGACGGGTGAGGTCTTTGGAATCGAACGGGACATGCTCAGCCGTTCCTTGCAGCTCGATGAACTTCGCACGCCCTGTCATGACCACATTCATGTCGACGTCTGCCGTGGAATCTTCCGCGTAGTTTAAGTCCAGCATCGGCACTCCTTTAACCACACCCACGCTCGCTGCCGCTACGAAATCACGCACCGGAATCTGCGTCAACACCCCTTGCGCGCGCAGCTTCCGCAGGACTGCAAGCAGAGCCACAAAACCCCCGGTGATGCCGGCACAACGCGTTCCTCCATCGGCTTGGATGACGTCGCAATCGATGAGAACGCTGCGCTCTCCTAAGCGCGGTAAATCGACTACCGCGCGCAGGCTGCGCCCGATCAAACGCTGGATCTCCTGCGTCCGGCCGCCCACGCGGCCGCGGGTAGACTCGCGCTCGATGCGCTGGCGGCTGGAGCGCGGCAGCATGCCGTATTCCCCGGTGACCCACCCCGTGCCGCTGTTGCGAAGAAACGGCGGAACGCTCTCTTGCACGGTCGCCGTGCAGATGACTTTCGTATCTCCCCACTCAACGAAACACGACGCATCGGCGAACTTCATGCCCCCAAGTGTCAGCTTTACTTTGCGCAATTGGGCCGCGGTTCTTCCATCGACTCGTCGGGTAGTAGGCATTAGTGGCTCATCAGTGGCTATTGAAAGAATTGACGCGTTCTGCCACACCCATCACCTGACCCAGGAAGCGGCTGGCAAGACGGTTGGTTGAAGTGCGAGGGTTCATCGGTTACGAAGAAACGGTATCGAGGCTTGGCACTTCCGTCACAAAGCGTATCCGCCCCCATGAGGACTCCGCGCACCTCGGCTGCGGTTTGCTGGGCGGAATCCACAAGTGTGGTGCTCGACCCCAGCACCTCCTGGATAACCGGTGCTAAGAGAGGATAGTGGGTGCATCCGAGAATGAGCGTATCGATGCGCTGCCGTTTCAGAGTGGTCAGGTAATGGTTCGCGATTTGACGCGAAATACCTCCATTTAGCCAACCTTCCTCGACCAGCGGCACGAACAAAGGGCAGCTTTGGGAAAATACCTTCACTCGAGGATCGATTCTGCGAATCGCCATCTCGTAGGCAAGGCTCTTGATCGTCGCATTCGTCCCGATCACTCCCACGCGCTTAGTCCGCGTTTGCCTGACCGCCGCCAACGCTCCGGGGCGGATCACCCCGATGATGGGAACCTTGAAATACTTGCGAAGAGTCGGCAGCGCCCAAGAGGAAGAGGTATTGCAAGCAATCACGATGCACTTGACGTCGAACCGCAATAGAAACTCCACATTCTCCAGCGAAAAACGGACAATCGTGCTTTTTGACTTCGTCCCGTAAGGAACACGCGCGGTATCTCCGAAATAAATAATCGATTCTGACGGAAGATCCTCGATGAGAGCCTTGACAACCGTCAAGCCCCCGATTCCGGAATCAAAAACTCCAATAGGTCGCCTCACCCCATTCATCCTGCATTCCTGTTCTGTGTGCTGAGTGCTGGCTGCTGTGTGCTTTATTCAGGTCCTTGTTGAGCGTGTTTTA
>JACPAW010000175.1 GCA_016180605.1 Candidatus Omnitrophota bacterium
TCAAGAGAGCCGATTGATCTGATTCTGGTGGCCATGAATCTTCCCAAAGCGGAAGGACTGCTGGTTTATCAGCGCATCCGCCGCCATCCGGCAACGAGGCAAATCCCGGTCATCTTGCTGACCCGAAAGACGCTGGAAAACTATTGGGAAGCCATGCCCTATGATACGGATGGTCCGACATTCATCGGACACCCCCGCAATCTCTCGACATTGGTAGTGAAGATTCGGCAGCTTTTACAGCAGCAGAATTACACGGCCACGGCAGAGTGAGTCGCGGAAGAAGAAGGGTTGCTTTGAGGCTGAGTGCTGAAGGCACCGATTCGGCGAAACCGTTCGTAGCGTCGATTGAGGAGCTCTTCCGTAGAGAGGTTCTCCACGGATTTGAAGAAGCGCTGGATCGAGGCCTTCAAGTGTCGCGCTACCTCTTCTGAATTATGGTGCGCTCCACCCAACGGCTCTTGAATCAATTCATCCACAATCCCAAACTGCAATAAATCCTCGGCGGTTAGCTTCAAGGCTGCCGCCGCATCGGAGGCTCGGGCGCGGTCACGCCACAGAATGGCAGCACAACCTTCCGGAGAAATAACAGAGTAATAGCTATTCTGCAGCATGGCCACCCAGTCGCCTACCCCCACCCCCAATGCCCCACCAGATCCTCCTTCTCCGATAATGCAGATATAGATGGGGACGCGCAACCGGGCCATTTCGCGAATGTTTACGGCGATGGAATGGGCTTGTCCTCGCTCCTCGGCAGCGATTCCAGGATAGGCCCCTGGCGTGTCAATGAGTACGATGACAGGCAGGTGGAACTTTTCTGCCAGGCGCATCAGGCGCAGCGCCTTGCGGTAACCCTCAGGATGAGCGGAACCAAAATTGCGCATCAGGTTTTCTTTGGTGTCTCTTCCCTTTTGATGGCCGAGAAACACGCACCAGCGCTCGTCGATTTTTCCAACGCCGCCTACCAAGGCCCGGTCATCACCGAATAGCCGATCGCCGTAAAGTTGGGTGAATTCCGTAGCCACCATTGAGGTGTAATCCAGGGTGTAGGGCCGCAGGGGATGGCGCGCCAATTGGATCCGCTGCCATGGAGTCAGATTGCCGTAAATGGTGCGCTGCAATTGCTCCAGTTGCGCCTCCATTGCCTTGATCGCATCGGGGCGAGGCTCTTTTGCCTGTGCCTTGCGCGCTTCCTGGAGCCGATGCTCCAATTCAGCCAGTGGCTTTTCGAAATCGTATCGATAGCTGCTCATCCCCACCCTGTCGTTTTAGTCGACGATCGTGACTTCCGTCCCCACCGCAACGATGTCGAAGAGTTCCTCCACGTCGCTGTTGTTCATGCGCACGCAACCCGCCGTCACCTGCTGGCCAATGGCATCCGGATCCACCGAACCGTGAATCCCATAGCCTTCCTTCTCAATTCCCAGCCACCTCGTTCCTAGGATATTCTCCGGGCTCTCCGGGGGTACGACGGCTCCTTGCTTATACCATACGGGATTAGGAATACGCGTGACGATCTTGAAGGTTCCCACAGGGGTTGAGTTCTCTTTTCCTGTAGCCACAGGATAGATTTTCACAAACTGATTTTCCTGAGTCAGCAACAACTGGTTCAGGGACTTATCGACTACGATATTGAAGCGGCCTTTTGGCACCTTGAGCCTTTGATTCGGGCGAATGACATCACTCTTGAGATTATTGGCTCGTTTTAAAAATTCCACGGTCGTCTTGTTCATGTTGGCGATTTTCCCCAGGGTGTCTCCGGGCTTGACTTCATGGGTTGCGTCCATCTCGGTGACAATGGGGGAGAAAAGGAGGGTGATATTGGTCTGGCCAAGGCGTGCCTGCGTGCGGGCAGCCAGGGGAGAATCCGGGAATCGCTCCAAGAGCGTGCGATACATATTCCGTGCTTCGACCCACAACTGCTGGGCTTCGTAAACTTCCCCGAGCTTAAGGAACGCGTCATCCGTCCAAGGGGAGTCGGGGAAAGTAGAAATCAGTTCTTCCAAATGCTCTTGCGCCGTAGGAAGATCTTCGCGCTGCTGTGCGTTATTGGCCATCGCGTAGAGCTGCTGTGCCCTGCCGCCAAACCATCCTTGCTGAGTGGCCATGACCAGTAATCCGATCAAACCCACTACCGCCACACTGGCGGCAAACCCCAAGATCATTTTGCGCTGCATCAATGGTCTCCCTTTAAGCCCTACCACTTTACCGCAAAGTAATTGCTGTCGCTAGCCCCACCAACACACCCGCCAATACTTCCAGCGGCGTGTGCCCTAAGAGTTCTTTTAGCCGCTGCTCCTGGATGCGGCGTTGGAAGTAAATATCCTCTATCATTTTGTTCAACACCTGGGCTTGCCGCCCGCTCCAACGACGCACCCCCTGGGCATCGAAAAGGGTAATGACGGTAAATGCGACTGCCACGGCGAATATGGGAGAGTTAAAACCCGTTTGCATGCCAACCGTCAGGCTTAGAGCGGTGACTCCGGCTGCGTGGGTGCTAGGCATGCCGCCTGTGCCGATCAACCATCTGAAGTCAAAGCGGCGAAGGCGAAAGGTTCCGAGGATGATTTTGATACCTTGGGCCACGAGGCAGGCGATCAACCAGGACATGAACGCCTGGTTGGCCGTCCAGGTGTTCACGGAAGAACTCATACGTCACTGCACCTGGGGCTCCAAAACGTGGACGTGCAGTCGCGGCCCAGAGGCTCCGATTGTCGAAGCCCCATCCTTGACGACGAAGCCGCCGTTGCCGCTGACCAAATGGTCTTCTGTGCGTTTCGACTGAAGACTGGCTCGAAGGGCTTCCCAAGCACCCCAGACCGATGCCCATCGTTCGCTGCGGATCTTGTGTTTCACTTCTCGCATCGCCAGTCTTAATTCTTTCAGGGAAGAAAGCCGCGCTTCGAGGCGTTCTCTTTCCGCTTCCAACGCGCTCACTTGACCCGTCGCTGCGGCATGTTCTCGACTGAGTTGTTGATTTTCCCGCTGCAAAGACGCCAGCTCCCTAGCCGCAATATCAAGCTGCTCTTGAACGTTGTCCAGCTCGCCTTGAAGGGCTGACATATCCCCCACTTGTCCTTCCACGGCACGGCTGACTTCTACTAAATGGTCGCTGAGCTGCTCCCGCTCCGATTGCAACTGCTCAATCAGCTGTTGTGCTTGCTGATAGGAACCGGCCAGTTGCCGCTTTTGGCGCTCTACGGAAACCGTACGCCACAAGCTTGCACAGACGATGCCAAGCAAAACAACCAAAACAATGCGCCCTCGATTTTGCGTCATTTGGGAAACTCCTTGACCTGGGAAGGATGTGTATGTTAGTTTTGGTAGTATACTCTCGACAAGCAAGAAAGACAAGGGCTTTTTCCTCCCTTCCACCCTTCCATAGCCCTCACCCAACCATCACCTGTTTTAAGCCCATTTCAGGAGGAGTCTATGCTGGCACGTGCGACTACTTATGTCACGGTTGGCCTGAAAGCCCTTGTAATCGATGTGGAAGTAGATTTGGGAAGGGGCTTACCCACTCTGACGATCGTCGGACTTGCTGATCAAGCCGTAAAAGAAGCTAGGGAACGCGTCCGCGCGGCAATCTTAAACAGCCAGTACGAGCTGCTTTCCCGCCGGATCACGGTTAACTTAGCTCCGGCTAACGTCAGAAAGGAAGGGGGGAATTTTGATCTGGCAATTGCCCTGGGAATCTTAGCGGCATCGAAACAACTCGATCCGGAAAGTTTAGCGAATACCATCGTCCTTGGAGAGCTGGCATTGGATGGAACGGTTCGTCCGGTTCATGGCGTCTTACCGATTGCTCTGGCCCTTCGGAAAAGCAGCCAGAAACTCCTTCTTCCCCGCCCCAATGCCCTGGAAGCTTCCCTGGTCAAGGAACTGGAAATCATACCGGTTAGCTCGCTCCAAGAAGCTGTCTTATATCTTTCTGGAGCAAGACCCCTTCCTCCATTGGATTTTTCTTCCTTGAATGAGCCCAATAGAGCTTACCCTGAGGAGGATTTTGCCGATGTGAAAGGACAGCATCACGTCAAGCGCGCCTTGGAAATTGCGGCTGCGGGAAATCATCATGTGCTTTTAATAGGACCACCCGGCTGCGGGAAAACCATGCTGGCCCAGCGGCTTGCCACCATACAGCCGGATTTGACGTTCGATGAAGTCCTGGAAACCAGTACCATCCACAGTGTTGCCGGCTCATTGGAGGGACAATCCCTTCTCTGGCAGCGGCCCTTTCGGTCTCCTCACCATACCAGCTCCGCGATTGCTTTAATGGGTGGCGGCACCATCCCAAAACCCGGAGAGGTTTCACTGGCACACCATGGCATTCTGTTTCTCGATGAGCTTCCGGAATTCAGAAGGGATGTCTTAGAAAGCCTCCGGCAGCCGCTGGAGGAAGGGGTGGTCCGGGTTACCCGTGCGCGCCAGTCGGTCCATTTTCCTGCACGCTTTCTGCTCGTTGCGGCAATGACCCCCTGTCCCGGCGGCTATCTGACCGACACCCGCGGCCGCTGCCGTTGTCCTGCAACGAAGATTGCCGCCTATCTGGGCAAGATCTCCGGTCCTCTGCTTGACCGGGTCGATCTTCATGTGGAAGTTCCCGCAGTGCCCTTCGATGCCTTAACCTCTACTCCTGAAGCAGAGCCTTCCGCCCAGATTCGCGCACGCGTTGAGCGGGCGATTGACTTCCGCCACAAGCGCGGCCAGCAGCCTTGCAACGCCCAGCTGCGCACCAAGGCACTCAAAGCCGTCTGCATTCTGCCCTCAGCAACAATGAGCTTGCTGAAATCCGCGATGCAGGATCTGAACTTCTCGGCTCGCTCCT
>JACPAW010000176.1 GCA_016180605.1 Candidatus Omnitrophota bacterium
GCAAGAGATCTTGCAGCGTTTTCAGAAGCTCTGCGCGCAAGAGCATGATGACGTCGTGTCGGCAGGGGGACTGCACGTGCTTGGGACCGAGCGGCACGAAGCACGGCGCATTGACAATCAGCTGCGCGGCCGCTCCGGAAGGCAAGGAGATCCAGGCTCTTCGCGTTTTTATCTATCCTTGGCAGATGACCTGATGCGGATTTTTGGCTCCGAGCGCATTGCCCGTTTGATGGACTTTAAGTGGATGCAGTGGGAGGAAGGTTTGCCTCTGGAGCATGGAATCGTCAGCCGCGCGATTGAAGCATCGCAGCGGCGTGTGGAGGGGCACAACTTTGAGATCCGCAAGCAATTGCTGGAATACGACAATACCATGAATCGGCAGCGCGAGGTTATTTATGAGCAGCGCCGGCGCATCCTGGAAGGGGTGGACATGCAAGGCCTCATCCAGCAGATCATGAAAGAGGTCTCGGAAGAACTGGGGGATGCGTTCTTCTCGGCACAACTCTCACTAGATGCTTGGAATCTGGAGGGGTTGCGGGAAACGCTCAGCCGGCAATTTGCCGTGAGCTTCTCTTCTGCGGAAGAAAAAAAGGTTGATCGAGAACAATTGCTGGTCCATATCCAGGAATTGTTTCAGCGAGCGTATGAGGCAAAGACCGCTCAAGTAGGCTCAGAGCTCATGGCCCATTTGGAGCGCACGGTTCTCTTATCCGTCATTGATGCGAAATGGAAAGACCACCTTTATATGATGGATGCGCTGCGGGAAGGAATCCACTTGCGCGCCTACGGCCAGCGGGATCCTCTTGTGGAGTATCAGCGCGAAGCCTACCGCATGTTCCAAGACCTCATCGTTTCCATCAAGGAGCAGGCTCTGACGATGCTGCTGCGCGTGCAGCCCACTGCAGGCGCAGAGCCGGTGAGCGTATTTGCCAAGACCCCTCATCAAGAGCTGCACCCGCAAGCAGCCGATGTTTTTTCCGCTCAACCGCAGATGCCATCGAACGTGGAGATGCCAGCTGCGGGGTTTCCAGAAATGCCTCCGACGATCGCACCTAAAGCTGCGGTACGTCAGCAGACTCCCGCGCCACAGCCAAGCGGAGCCAAAGTAGGACGCAATGAGCCTTGTCCGTGCGGCAGCGGACTGAAGTACAAGAAGTGTCATGGAAAATAGCAATCAGCAATCAGCAATCAGCAATCAGAAGACCCTTAAGAAGGGTGCCCGCTGACGCCGGGCATGATCTATCCGATTGCCTCTTACCCGATTGTTTTAGCCTTCAGCAGTGCTGGCCTTCTCATCTTTGCTTTTCCTCCTTTTAACCAACCCTGGTGCGCGTGGATCGGTTTGGTCCCATGGCTCATCCTTCTGCGTTCTTGCACCGCTTATGCCGCGTTTGGTTTTTCCTGCCTGATCGGATTTTTATTTTTCCTAGGGTCCATCTGGTGGCTGACCTATGTGACGGTGATTGGCTGCATTGTGCTGTGTGCCTTCCTCGCGCTGTATTTCGGGGTGTTTGGCTGGCTAGTTTGCGTCATGTGCATCAGACCTCAGACACACGACACACGACACACGACACACGAAGAACGGAAACACGATACACGATTCACGATACACGAGAAATTACGTGAGTCATGCGTCGCGAGTCGTGAGTCAAACCTCTGGAGTCTGATGTCGGCTCCACAGTTCTTACTGAAGTCTGAGGTCTGGAGTCTGATGTCGGCTCCCGCTTCCTGGGTGGTGCTCGAATACGCGCGCAGCCACTGGTTTTCCGGGTTGGGATGGAATCTCCTTGGCTATTCGCAAATTCCATGGCTGCCAATGATTCAAATAGCCAGCGTCACCGGAGTCTGGGGAATTTCTTTCGCAGTGGTCTTCGTGAATGCCTGTTTAGCTAAAAGCCTTCAAGTCCAAAAACGAATGCCGGTCTTGCTGTCGGCGATGATGATTCTGTTGGTCCTTTGGGGCTATGGCGTCTTATGCCTGAAGCGCTCTGCGCTAGCGGAGAAAATTCGTATCAGCGTCGTGCAGGGAAATATTCCCCAGGAAGAAAAGTGGGAAGAAGAAAAACGCCAGGAGATTTTGGACCAATACGCGCGCTTGACGCTGCAAGCGGCAAAGGAAAAACCGGATTTGATTGTCTGGCCCGAAACATCGGCGCCTGGCTATCTTGGAGTCGAAGAAGAATTAACGCAGCGTGTTATGGAAATCGCACGGCAGTCTGCTACTTTCATGCTTGTCGGGGCTCCCACCGCTACGGCGGAAAAAGGGGTGTGGAAGCTGAAAAACAGCGCGGTTTTGCTAGGACCCGATGGCAACATCCGACAGCAATATGACAAACTGCACCTGGTACCTTTCGGAGAGTTTATTCCAGGGGAACGGTATTTTTCGTGGCTTAGGAGGTTTCTTCCACCAATAGGCGATTTTGTGCCCGGGAAAGCATATACCGTCTTTCGAATGGAGGGGCAGGGGGCAGGGGGCAGGGGACGTGGGCACTTAAAATTTCCCTCGCCCCTCGCCCCTCGCCCCTCGCCCCCCTTTAGCGTGCTCATCTGTTTCGAGGATATCTTCCCGGAATTGGCTCGACGCTTCGTCCAGGAAGGGGCTCGGTTATTGGTTGTCATCACCAACGATGCTTGGTTTGGCCCAACGGCTGCCGCTTATCAGCATGCTCAGGCTTCGACTCTTCGAGCAGTTGAGCTGCGAGCGCCCCTCGTGCGCGCGGCAAACACCGGCTGGTCCGGCTGTATCGATTCATCGGGAAATTGGCAGGATGCGGTGCAGGATGCACAAGGTCAGGAGCTATTTGTGGAAGGTTTCAAAACTTGCGAGGTGGCTTTGAAAACGCAAGCGGTGAGTTTCTATCAGCGATTCGGAGATTGGCTGGTTTTAGGGTGTGGTTCTGTTCTCATGGTGTGGTGGGGTCTATTGGTCTATAATAAAAGTTTATATAAAATCCATGACCACTAACGAACAATCCAAAAACCGGCAAGACAAGCTAAAAGCACTGCTTTCGCAAGGGATTCTGCCTTACTCCGAGCGGAAATTCGACAAGCGGGAATCCATACAAGCGCTTGTTGGGCAATACGCGCAAGGGTCAACGCAGGCTGTCTCCACGGCAGGCCGGCTCAGTGCAAAGCGGGGCCATGGCGGATTGATCTTCGCGGATCTGAAAGACGCATCCGGGAAGATCCAAATCTGCGTCAAACAAGATAAGGTAGGCGATTCGGTTTTCCATTTATTCTCCGATTGCGATATCGGCGATATTTTGGGTGTTTCCGGAAAGTTGTTTCAGACGAAAAGCAAAGAAGTGACGATCGAAGTCTCGTCTCTGAAGCTTTTGTCCAAATCGCTGCATCCTTTTCCGGAGAAATGGCATGGACTGAAAGATGTGGAAGTGCGCTATAGAAAACGCTACATCGACCTCATCGCGAATGAACCGGTGCGCCAAGTCTTTATGGCGCGCAGCCGCCTGTTGACGAGCATCCGCCAGACCCTTGACCGGCAAGGGTTCTTGGAGGTCGAGACGCCGATGATGCATCCTGTTCCCGGGGGTGCCGCAGGCGAGCCTTTTATGACGCATCATAAAGCACTCGACATGGATCTGTATCTGCGGCTGGCCCCTGAGTTGTATTTGAAAGAGCTGCTCGTAGGCGGCTTCGACCGCATTTATGAGCTGAACCGGTCGTTTCGCAACGAGGGCGTATCCACTCGGCATAATCCGGAATTTACGATGCTGGAGGTTTACTTGGCTTACCAGGATTGCGAAGCGATGATGCGGCTTGTGCAAGCGCTCATCTGCGAGGCCGCAGAGGTTTTGTGCGGATCGTTGCAATTTGCCTATCAAGGACAAGACATTGATTTAACCCCCCCTTGGGAACGCCTCTCTTTTGCAGAGGCGATGTCCGCATTAGGGCTAAAGCCTCAAGCTTCCATTGAGGAAATCCAAGCGGCTCTTCAACGCAAGGGAATTCAAATTAAGGAACTTAACCGTTCGCAGTTGGTGCGGTTGGTGGAACAGCTCTTTGAGCCCAAAACCAGGGCAAAGCCGCTTTTCGTAACGGACTATTGGACGGAGCTGTCCCCATTGGCTAAGAGCAAGGCAGAGAATGTCCTGATTGCCGACCGATTCGAACTTTTTATCGGCGGCATGGAAGTCGCCAATGCATACTCGGAGCTGAATGATCCGATCGAACAGCGGCGGCGGTTTGAAGAACAAACTGAGATGGTACAAGGTACAGGGTACAAGGTACAAGATGAGAATTTCTTGGAGGCGCTAGAGTACGGTATGCCTCCAGCAGGCGGTTTGGGAGTCGGGATAGACCGTTTAGCGATGCTGCTTCTGGATCAGCCCTCAATTAAAGATGTGATCCTGTTCCCGTTGCTGAAACAGCAAGTCAATATTAAGGAGTAGAACGGCTCGTCAGCAGTCAGCTCGTCAGCAGTAAGAAAAACATTTTTATTTACTGATTGCTGATTGCCGACGAGCTGTCGAGCGCTCTTGCAATTCGATGCGGTACGAACTCTGGCTTGGCTTAAAGTATCTCTTTGCGAAGCGACAGGAGCGCTTCATTTCAGTGATTGCCTTGCTCTCTATCGGCGGGGTCGCTCTTGGAGTGGCGGCCTTGCTGGTGGTGTTGGCAGTTATGAGTGGTTTTGATCGCGACATCAAAGACAGGCTAGTGGGTACCAACGCGCATCTGATTGTAGAAAGCCCTCAGGGCGTTCGCGAGGTGTCTTTGCTTCTAAGAAAGCTCAGCGCCATGCCGGAAGTGGTGGGAGTCAGCCCTTTTATTATGGCTCAGGCGATCGTCAGGCTTCCCCAGCGTGCATTTGGGGTGTGGGTTAGGGGAATCGATGTGGAGCGCGAATCGCGCGTGAATCGGTTGGCGGAGTATTTGGTCCTGGGCTCCTTACCGAAGCAGGAAAACGAAGTGGTTATTGGAACGGAGCTGGCCGCTTTGCTCGAGCGCATGCCTGGCTCGACGATCCCGCTCATCAGCCCCTCTGACGGTAAGACCCGAGAGTTCCTCATCAGCGGGTTGTTTCGTTCCGGCATGTACGAATACGACGCCACCCTTCTGGCGATGCGATTGGATACGGCACAGCAATTTTTCCAGCTAGAAGGGGTGGTTTCGGGAATCGGCATGAAATTAGCGCGATTGGAGCGCGCCTCTGAAGTGGCAGGGCAGGTGGAGCAGAATTTAGGGGAGAATTACCAGGTCAAGACCTGGATGGATTTAAATCCAGCCCTCTTCGGTGCTCTTCGCGTGGAGAAGACGGTCATGTTCGTTATTCTGACCCTGATCGTGCTGGTGGCAGCGCTTAACATCATGGCCATGCTGATCATGATCGTGATGGAAAAGACCAAGGACATCGGGATTCTTCGGGCATTAGGGGCTACGCGATCCTCCGTAGCCAGGCTTTTTCTGGCCCAGGGATGTGCGGTTGGGCTCCTTGGGATTAGTCTTGGAATCATCAGCGGCCTGGCACTGGCGAATCATCTCAATAGCATTGTCCAGTGGCTTGAGAGGCATTTCGGGATTTCGTTGTTTCCTCCGACGATCTACTATCTGGACCATATTCCGACCGCCATTAGTTTTTCGGATATCGCAGCGGTTGTGACAGCCACGTTCCTTTTGACTCTTTTGGCAGGGACCTATGCGGCGGTGCGTGCTGCCCAATTGGCACCTGTGGATGCGCTGCGCTACGAATAGTGATCAGTGACCAGTGGTCAGTGGCTAGTGAAAAACATAACTAAATCTGAGAACAAAATGACAACATTCTTGAGTTTTTGGCTTTTTCTTTTTCCACTGACCACTGACCACTGACCACTGGTCACTGATGATAGAGGCACGCAACGTCGTCAAGACTTACCAGACAGGCCGTGTTGGCCTTGAAGTGCTCCGGGGGGTTTCTCTGCAAATCGACCCCGACGCATTCATCGCCATCATGGGTCCCTCGGGTGCTGGCAAATCGACCCTCCTGCATCTTCTTGCCGGACTCGATACGCCAACGCAGGGCGAGGTGTTTTGGGAGAAAGAGGCAATTTCGAGGCTCAGCGATGCACAGCGGGCGGCCTTTCGGAATCAAAAGCTGGGGGTCGTGTTCCAATTTTATCACTTGCTTCCAGAGCTTACGGCGTTGGAAAATGTCTTGCTGCCGGGTTTAATCGGCGGGCGATCCGGCAAACCGCTTCGCCGTGTCGCTGCCGATTGCCTCGAGCGCGTCGGCCTTAAAGAACGATTGCGCCACCGTCCAGGGGAACTTTCCGGCGGGGAGCGGCAGCGGGTGGCGATTGCCCGGGCTTTAGTCAATGATCCGGCACTTTTATTGTGCGATGAGCCGACAGGAAACTTGGATTCTCACACGGGAGAGGAGATCATCGAACTGTTAATG
>JACPAW010000177.1 GCA_016180605.1 Candidatus Omnitrophota bacterium
AAACGGTTACTCCGGGCTTCCTTAGCTAAGGACGTTGAGCGTGAAATGAAGGAAAAAGGGCTAAGCCTAGAAGAGCTTCTGACCACCCTTAAGATAGAGAGGCAACGTTACCATCACGAGACTGATGCCAGCTGAACACTGGCTAGTCTTCCTTGACACAAACGTTCTCATTGCAGGGTTGGCTTCCCGGACAGGGGCCTCGGCGGCCATCCTTGATCTGGGTGAAGCCGAAGAGATTCGTATCGTTCTTATTCGCCAAGTGCTCGTTGAAGCAGACAGAGTATTCTTGGCTAAATTTCCGTCTCTCATCGGACGTTACCGGGCGTTCATCAAAAACCTCTCCCCTCTGCTTGCGGATGATCCGCCTGCAGGGGAAATTCGCAAAGCTGCCAAGGTAATCCATGCGCAAGATGCTCCAATATTAGCAGCTGCTAAACGTGAGAAGGTGGATTACCTGGTCACGCTCAATACACGCCACTTTGCAACTTCTTCTGCCCGCGCATTCCTGTCTACCCCGATTGTAACACCCGCGGAGTTCCTTAATGCTTTCCGCCAGTTCTGGAAGCGTATGGAATTTCGGTAAATGCCAGTGACACAAAACAATTTTGTTATGCTTGCCAAGGGGAAAAGATTCATGTATGGTGTTGCGAATAAAGGACCCATGTGCCCATGGCAATGGTAAAACTGCTCGTTGCGGACGATGAGCAGAAAATCTGCAAGCTGCTTGAGTCCTTCTTTTCCGAACGCGGTTTCTCCGTTTTGCTCGCCCACGATGGGCAATCTGCACTCGCGATCATCCGTAAGGAGCGGCCGCATCTGGTGTTCCTTGATCTTCACATGCCGGACTTAAACGGCTTGGATGTGCTCAAAGCCGCACGGGAATTCGACAATACCATTAAGGTGATTATCATTACTGCCATCGAAGACGAAGCGACCATGCAGAAAGCAAAGTCGCTTGGGGCAGCGGACTATGTCATCAAGCCTTTTAGCTTGGAATACTTAAAAGAAGAGGTGCTCATGAAGGTGAGCACCTCGCTTTATGAGGATTTGCGGGTGGCGAATGAGGAATTGAAGCGCTCGCTTGAGGAAATGCGGCAGGTCACGCGCGGCATTGTCGCGGCTTTCTCGAAGGTGATCTCTAAGATCGACCCGCACTATACCCATGAGCATGTCTCCCGCAGTGTGGAATACGCGGCTAAGATCATCGCACGCCTGCGGGAAACCGGTATCTTGGTGACGGAGATGCCGGAAGAAGCCCTGCTTGCTGGCATCTTGCTTCACGATGTAGGGAAGATCTTTACCCCAAAGGAGATTTTATTTAAGCCCGGGCCTCTTTCGGATGAAGAATGGAAGATCATGCGCTGCCATCCCGTCGATGGAGCGGAAATTTTGGAACAAATCGCCGGTCTTAAGGAGATGGCTAAAATTGTGCGCTATCACCAGGAGGCCTATGACGGCTCCGGTTACCCAGAAGGGCTCAAGGGAGAGCAGATCCCCATTGGAGCGCGGATTGCAGCGGCAGTGGATGCTTTCGATGCCATGATTACGGATCGCCCTTATCGAAAAGGGATGAAAATCGAAGAGGCGATTAACGAGCTTAAGCGCAACCGCGGGACACAGTTCGATCCTCATGTTGTCGATGCGATCATCAGCCTTTATGAGGAAGGCAACCTTAAGCCGGCACAGCTGCCGGAGCCAGGGCATGCGGCAAACGTGAATCTTCCGCAACCTTCGGACCCAACATCACCACGCAACCCTTCGCCAAAGACGTAGGAGCATTTTGATGAAGCTTACCCAGCAGGTGGCTATCGTAACCGGAGGCGCTCGCGGCATTGGAAGGGAAATAGCCTTGACACTCGCGCGTGAGGGAGCAGACATCGCACTCTTTGATGTCAATGCTCAGATTTTGGAGCAAACGGTGGGTGAGTTGCGGGCACTGGGGCGTCGTGCGGAAGGATTCGCAGTGGATGTGACCGACGGAAAACAGGTGGATGAAGGTGTCGGGAAAGTGCTTGACAAGCTAGGGAGAATCGATATACTCATCAACAACGCTGGCATCACCAAGGATGGTTTGTTGATCCGCATGGACGATGCCCAGTGGGACCGGGTGCTGAATATCAATCTTAAAGGAACTTTCCTGTGCACCCGGGCGGTCGCAAAGCATATGCTCAAGCAGCGGCGCGGCCGTATCGTGAACATCGCCTCGATTGTTGGGATCATTGGCAACGCAGGACAAGCTAATTACGCGGCCTCAAAAGCCGGAATCATTGGCTTGACCAAATCGGTTGCGAAGGAACTTGCGAGCAGAAGTATCACTTGCAACGCCATTGCTCCGGGATTCATCAAAACCGAGATGACGGATGTGTTGCCCGAAGAAGCCAAACAGCGGCTGCTTGCGGCGATTCCTATGGGAGAGCTGGGGCAGCCTGCGGATGTGGCAAACGCAGCGCTCTTTTTAGTCAGCGACGAAGCCCGCTATGTGACGGGCCATGTGCTGGTGGTGGATGGTGGCCTTGCCATGTAGGCGCTATTCGTACATACCGCTTTTGGGATATTTTCCCAGCGGATAGCGCGGGAAAGCCCTGTAGCTGCGGCTGTAGGGCGAGTCGGAAGATAAGAAAATAGGAGGTTTTTATGGCAGAGGCTGTGGCGGATCGAGTTCGCGCGATCATCGCGGAACAGCTTGGGGTGAAGATAGAAGAGGTGACAGACAGTGCCTCCTTCATCGAGGATTTAGGAGCAGATTCATTGGACACTGTTGAACTTGTCATGGCATTAGAAGAAGAGTTCGGCATCGAAATTCCTGACGAAGATGCGGAAAAGATGACATCCGTCGGAGATGCCATTAAGTATATCGAGTCGAAAACTGCTAGCACCAAATAGCCTCGCCTGCCAAGTTGATTTCACACAGGACGTCCGCTTACGGCGGACGTTCGTGTTTGTAAGAAAGCGAGCAAACAGCACACAGCAAACAGCACACAGGGTGAGCACACAGTATCCAGCACACAGCAAACAGAAAAATCCGTAATTCTGTTTGTATGAGTCTGTCTGCTGTCTGCTGTCTGCTGTGTGCTTAGTCTGTGTGCTGTGTGCTGGTGGCTGTGTGCTTGAAAGCTGAACTGATGTCTACAATCAAACGTGTGGTGGTTACGGGTCTTGGAGTCATTACACCCGTCGGGAATGATGTCCCCTCCATGTGGACGTCGCTTCTGGCGGGTCGCAGCGGCATTGGGCCGATTACGCGCTTCGATGCCAGCCAGTTTAATTCCCGAATTGCCGCTGAGGTAAAGAACTTCGACGTTTCCCAGTACTTAAGCCCCAAAGAAATCAAACGCAGCGAACGCTTTGTGCAATTGGCAATCGCCGCTTCCAAACAAGCGGTTCGAGAGTCCGGGATTTCAATCGAAGGCCAAGATCCTTTCCGTTATGGGGTGATCATCGGCTCCGGGATGGGAAGCATGCACCTCATCGAGGAGCAGCACAGCGTGTATCTTAATAAAGGGCCTTCTAAGCTTAGCCCCTTCATGATCCCCATGCTGATTTGCAACATGGCGCCAGGAAACGTGGCGATGGATCTAGGGTTCAAGGGCCCTAATTTCTGCACGACGACTGCCTGTGCTTCGGGAGCGCATGCAGTAGGCGAGGCCTTCCGGATCATCCAGCGCGGCGGTGCGGATGCCATCGTTGCAGGGGGTACGGAAGCTTGCGTCAGCCGCATGGCCGTAGGCGGCTTCTGTGCGCTGATGGCCCTCTCGTGCCGCAACGATGAGCCGCTGCGGGCAAGCCGGCCCTTCGATAAGGAGCGAGACGGTTTCGTCATTGGCGAAGGAGCCGGAGTCATGGTGCTTGAGGAGTTAGAACACGCCAAGCGCCGGCAGGCTAAAATTTATGCCGAGATGTGTGGATATGGAGCTACGGCCGATGCCTATCACATGACGGCACCGGACCCTGAAGGAGCCGGAGCCGCTCGTGCGATGTCGAATGCTCTGGAAGATGCTCACCTGAAACCGGAAGATGTGCATTACATTAACGCGCACGGCACATCGACCGAGCTTAACGATAAGATCGAAACGCTTGCGATCAAGAAGGTCTTTAAGAGTGCCGCCAAGACGGTTGCCGTATCCTCCACGAAGTCGATGACAGGCCATCTCATTGGAGCAGCAGGCGGAGTGGAAGCCATCATTACGGTATTAGCGATTGCAAACGGTGTCCTGCCTCCTACGATTAATTACGAAAACCCCGACCCGGACTGCGACCTGGATTATGTCCCCAACCAGGCCCGCAAGACCAAAGTAGAAGCAGCCCTCTCTAACTCCCTGGGCTTCGGCGGCCACAATGCCACCGTTGCCTTCAAAGCCTTCCGAAGCTAATCCCCAGCACTCCTTTCCTCGACGGAACCTTGTGGCAGACAAGCGGATGTGGTAAGGTGATAATATGGCTCAAAAGCCTCAAGCGATACATCGGCTTCCGTTAGGACGATTGTTGGTTGAGCGCGGAATGATTACGATGGAAGAGCTCGAAGAAGCGCTCACCGAGCAACGTCGGACGGGAGAATTTTTAGGCTCCATTCTTACCCGTTTGGGCAAGTTGGCACGGGAACAGCTTTTGCCCATTCTCGCGGAGCAATTGGAAGTTCCTTTTGTGCGTTTGGGCGATATGCAAATGATGCCCGAGGCACTTGCCAAGGTTCCTCCTAA
>JACPAW010000178.1 GCA_016180605.1 Candidatus Omnitrophota bacterium
AAGAGCAGCCGCGGTTGACAAGATACGTCTGTTGCTTGAATCGTCAAGAACTGGATCAGCCTCTTACTCTTTATAGCGCAGCTCAACGCCGTGGTTCGGGCAGTATTTAACATCCTCGCCGTAGAGCTCCCCGCCTACCGGACAAAACTTAGTCTTAGCGGTCGCCTGGGGCATGGCTTGCTGTTGGCTGCTCTGCTGCTTTTCTTCCATCGCGTTACCAATCAAACCGCCACCGAGTGCGCCTAATCCAGCTCCGATGGCTGTCCCAGCGCCTGCATTGTCGCTTTGGTTGCCGATGACGGCCCCGGTTCCGGCACCGAGAAGCCCTCCGAGAACAGCGCCTTGAGTGGTTTTTGACTGAGCAGCGGTACCCATGGTTTCGCAACCAGCCAAAATCAAAGCCAGTACAGCCAGGTACTGTATCTTGTTTTGCGTCATCCTACTTCCTCCCTTTTTAGTTGGTTTCTTCCCCCATACTTTAGCACTTATTTTAAAACACGCCAGCGGAAAATGGGCCAAAAAATGCAAACTGCCTTTCCAATCAAATATCGGCGCGGGACGAAACCCCAAAAACGGCTATCGTGGGAAGAAGCGGAATTGTCCCCCAAGACAAAATAGGAATCCTTAGGAACGGTCACCTTTTGGCCTTCCTGGCCGAAGGGCCCTTGGTTGTAATAATGCATACTCGCGAGAACTTCGGATTCCTTGACGAACTCTCCGTTGATAAGCAGTTTGCCTTCCTGGATTTCGATCGTGTCGCCTCCGATAGCAGCCAGGCGCTTGATGAAAGGCCGCTTCGGATTCTCCGGATATCGGAAAACGACGATTTCGCCTCGGGAAGGCTCGCGAAAATGATAAATAAACTTGCTCACCAGGATCCTGTCTCCCTCCAGAAGCGTCATCCGCATGGACCCCGATGGAATCTTGAAGGGAGCGGCAATAAAGGTCCGAATCACCAAGGCAATGGCAACCGCCCAGGCAATCTCTTCCAGATGGCTGCGCCAGCGCTGCCAACGGCTTGCCAAAGAAGGCTTCGTCATGAAAGCTTTAAGACCGCTAGAAACGCTTCCTGAGGAATTTCCACATTACCGAATTGCCGCATGCGGCGTTTGCCCTCCCGTTGCTTCTCCCACAATTTTCGTTTGCGCGAAATATCCCCACCGTAGCATTTGCTGGTTACGTTCTTGGCAAGCGGGCGAATGCTCTCCCGGGCAATGATGTGGCTTCCCACCGCCGCCTGAACAGCCACTTCAAAGAGCTGCCGGGGAATGAGTGTCTTAAGCCGCTCCACCATGGCCTTGCCCTTCTCATAAGCTTGCGTCTTCTCGACAACCAGCGACAAAGGCTCGCACAGGCGACCGTTGAGAAGAATATCCAGACGCACCAGCGCCGAGGGCCGATAACCAATCAATTCGTAGTCGAATGACCCGTAGCCGCGCGTGAGTGATTTCAACCGATCATAGAAATCGATCAAGATCTCTGCCAAGGGCATCTCGTAGATCAACTTGGCGCGCGTTTCGCTGAGATACTCCGTGGAGCGGTAAATCCCCCGTTTCTGAGTCGCTAACTCCATCATTTGGCCTAATGCCTGTGCCGGCGAAAGGATAAACGCCCGCACGTAGGGCTCTGTGATCTCTCGAATGGTGGATGGCTGCGGCAGATCGTGCGGTCGATGGACTTCGATGAGCTTGCCCCCATGGGTGGTCACCTGAAAGACGACACTCGGCGTCGTCAACACCAGATCCACGGCGTATTCGCGCTCCAGGCGCTCCTGCACGATTTCCATGTGCAGTAGCCCTAAGAAACCGCAGCGAAATCCTTGTCCCAGCGCATCGGATTGTTCCGGTTCAAACTGGAAGGCAGCATCGTTAAGCGCATATTTTTCAATCGCGGTGCGCAAGGTAGAAAGCTCCTGAGTGCTGGAGGGATAAATCCCTGCAAAGACCATGGGTTTCAAGCGCTGAAAACCCGGTAGCGCACTCGTTACAGGGCGAGAAACTTCCGTCACGGTGTCTCCGGCAATCACTTCCCGTGGATGCCGGATATTGGCCGTAAAATACCCCACCTCCCCAGCATGAAGCACCTCCATGGGCTGCGGCTGGGGTCGAAAAATTCCCAGCTCCTGTACCTCATAGCGCTTTTGCTGACCCATGAGTGTGACGATCATGCCGCGTTTTAAAGTGCCATTGACCAGGCGGACGAAAACCACGACCCCTTTGTAGGGATCGAAGCTGGAGTCAAAGATCAGCCCGGCCAGCGCTGCCGCGGAATCTCCTTGAGGTGGAGGAATTTCCTGCACGATTCTTTCCAGGATCTCGGCAATCCCTTGGCCTTCCTTGGCACTGGCATAAGTGATTTTCACCGAGTCTTGCTGGAGCAGATGCTTAAGCTCTATGGCAACACGCTCTGGCTGCGCATTTGGCAAATCGATCTTGTTGATCACCGGCAGGATCATGAGCTTTCTTTCCCTTGCCAATTGGAAATTCGCAACCGTCTGCGCTTCGACCCCTTGCGCGGCATCGACGACCAGCAAGGCTCCTTCGCAAGCCTGCAAGCTTTTAGTGACCTCAAAAGAAAAATCCACATGACCTGGGGTATCGATTAGGTTCAGCACGTACGATTGGCCATCCGCAGCGCGGTAGTCCAAGCGAACCGCAGAAGCTTTGATCGTGATTCCCCTCTCGCGCTCCAAATCCATGTCATCGAGCAGCTGCTCCCGGAACTTGCGTTTCTCCACGGCACCGGTTGACTGCAGGAGACGGTCGGCCAGGGTGGATTTGCCATGGTCGATATGAGCCACAATGCAGAAGTTTCGCAGACGGGATAAATCCATTGACAGCTCTTAGGGGGCGGTTGCCAGACGTACCCCGAAGGTTAAGAACTTTGACAGAAGCGGTCGTTTGGGGCTTTCCGCATAAATGCGCACGATAGGCTCCGTTCCCGAGCGTCGGAAAAGAAGCCAGCTTTCGTCTTTGCCGATGAGCTTAACGCCATCTAGAGTGTCGATGCGCGCTACGGAAATTCCGGCCATCTGCTGGGGTGGGTTGGCGGATAGGCGGGCGAAGAGGCCCTCGACTTGCTGCTTTTCCAAATGCAAATCTTTGCGGCCATAGTGCCATTGCCCGAATTTTTTCTCCAGCTCTTGAAGAATGAAGGACAAGCGCTTTTTGCGAACCGCCAGAGCCTCAAGGAGCAGCAGGCCATTAAACACTCCGTCGCGCTCCGGAAGATACTCCGTTATTCCGATACCGCCGGACTCTTCCCCTCCAATGAGCACTTTTTCTTGCAACATAAGCTTGGCAATGTGCTTGAAACCAACCGGTACTTCTACGAGTTTCAAGCCCAGCTCTGCGGTCAAGCGATTGATCATCATCGTGTTGGAAACGGTTTTCACCACCATCCCCTTTGCCTGCCGCGTCTGGACAAGATGCAACAAAAGAATGCACAGAAGCTGCCCGGGATTAAGCCAAGTGCCATCTTGAGCGATCATGCCGATGCGATCCGCGTCTCCGTCGTTGGCAATTCCGACGTCGGCATGCGTCCGACGCACCCGCTGCGAGAGCTCTTGAAGATGCGAGGCGATTGGCTCCGGAGCCTGACCGCCGAAGCGGCAATCCGGCTGCGCATGCAGCGTCTCGATACGACAGCGGCCTTTGGCAAGCAGCTCTTCAATGATGCGCCCGCCGGCTCCATGCATGGAATCGACCACCACGCGAAACGGCATGCGGCGGATCGCGGATAAGTCCACAAAAGAACGAATTCCCTTTAGATACTCTGGCAGCAGCTCGGTAGTCCGGATGGCTCCCTCGCGAGTCGCGGCACTGAAAGAAACCTGCTTCACACTGGATCGGCTAAGGCGCTGCTCAATGGAGCTGACCGTCTCCGTCGTTGCCGAGCCGCCGTAGGATTCCTTGACTTTGATCCCGTTGTAAATTGCCGGATTATGGCTGGCTGTTACCATGATTCCAAGGGGCATACTCTTAGCGACTACGTAACGGCTCACTGCACAAGTCGGAACACTTGTAGCGCTCAATACGCTGTGAATGCGGTTGGCCGCAAGCACTTCGCATATCGCCTTAGCGAAATAATCGGAAAGAAACCGGGTATCGTACCCGACGGCAACGACCAAGGGCTTTCCATCGAGACCGGTGCCATGTCGCTCTAGCAGATGCTCGGCAATTGCCTGTGTCACAATGCGCACGTTTTCTGCGGTGAACTCTTCTGCAATAACCGCCCGCCAGCCTTCCGTTCCAAATACAATGCTCATCCGACTACCCCCTTAGCGATAAGATGGCTTGTTCGTAAGAAGATGATTTGAAAATATAGGTCCCTGCCACAAAAACATCCGCGCCGGCCTGGCGGCAGACCCGTCCCGTTTCTGCGTTGATCCCGCCATCGACGATGATATTTCCTTTGAAGGAATGACGAAGCTGGGTGATTTTGGGGACCACTTCGGATAGAAAACTCTGTCCCCCGAATCCTGGCTCGACCGTCATCACCAAAAGTTGATCCACCTCTGCAAGAAACGGTAAGACAGCCTCTGCCATCGTGCGCGGCCGAAGAGAAAGACCGGCTGCGGCATTACCCTGCCGGATTTGCTCCAGCGTCCGACGCAAAATCGATTCATTGCGCAGCCCGGTGGCTTCGATGTGCACGGTAATCCGCGATCCGCCGGCTTCTAAAAAAGAGGATGGCCTCTACAATGACCGGCCCTAAACTCAGATTGGGAACGAAGTGCCCATCCATGACATCCACATGGAGCCAATCGGCTCCTGCTTGTTCTACCTTCTTCACTTCATCAGCCAATCGGCTAAAGTCACAAGCCAGAAGGCTGGGAGCAACAATCATGGGGTGATTCGACATGGAACCTCCCTCAAAAACCGCACACAGCACCCAGCAGAAAGCACATAGCAGTCTATTGTCATTCCCTGCTTTTGAGACATGGGACATGGGACATGGGACGTAAAAAATTAAACATGTCCCACGGCCCACGGC
Source organism: Candidatus Omnitrophota bacterium (assembly GCA_016180605.1). GTDB lineage: Bacteria > Omnitrophota > Gorgyraeia > Aquiviventales > Aquiviventaceae > JACPAW01. The sequence goes on from JACPAW010000178.1 coordinate 4,996, forward strand.
CCAAGACTGGCGAATCACTATTCTGCGAGCACCTTCTTCTAAGCTTCATTCGATGCGGCATAAGGCCGATAGCCGGCTGGATTCTGTCTGTGCTACAGGACCGCCGATAACCAAATGAAGCTTATCCGTCGTAAAAAGGCAGCGCGCGACCTCTCGGATATGCCGGGCATTGACCTTGGAAAGATGTGCCAGCAGGGTTTCGACCTTCGCCACACGGCTTGTGGTGATCGCCTGTTCTCCGATCCAAAGCATGTGGTCTAAAGTG
>JACPAW010000179.1 GCA_016180605.1 Candidatus Omnitrophota bacterium
CTGGCCTGCCAATCCACCTTCCGCAACAATCAGCACCAAAGCACCATCAGTCAAGCTGGTATTACCTCCCGCGCTCCCGACTCCACCCGGAGCACCTCCTGCGCCAGAATCCCCAACGGTAACTGTGTACGTTACTCCTGGAGTTACCTCCACCACCCCGTGGACATAACCTCCACCTCCGCCTCCTCCGCCACCGCGAGCGCATCCTGGCTGAAGGTCTGCGCTACCACCGCCTCCACCACCTCCACCCCAGGCTTGAACGACAATCTCTGTAACTCCCTCCGGAGCCATGAACGCCCCGCTAGTCGCAAAGTCTTTGACTCCACGCGGTGTCGGAACCGGACCAGGACCCGGGGAGACTTCAGCGCTCCAGCTCAGTCGCGTCTCGTGCTGCCTGCAAGCCTCATCCGGCATGACAACCCGGATGACTCCCGACCGCTTAACGCAGGCATGGATTACCTCAGCCGTCTGAACATCCGTGGCAAGTGCGATCACGGCACCAAAACCTACCACGAAAACTAGTAGCTTCCAAAAACTTCGGGGACACATGCTTATTTACCTAATTTCAGCACTGGCTCTTGCTGGTACAAACTCTATTAATTTATCTCAACTTGTCCCTCGGTGTCTGGCACCGAGGTAGCTGGCAGCTTACCTACCTCGCCTACCCTCTTTTCGCAGCTAGCCTCCCTCTTGCTCTGGCCCTTCGAGTCTTTACCGCAACCCTGCCGTTTCCAGCTCGCCCGGCCAGATCCCGAAACGGCTGCTCGATTTCTTGGGCTGAGGCTTCAATGCGTCGCTGAATTTCAGGCGCATCGAAGAGATTGGCTAAAAGACCTGTTTGCTCTGCTAATTCCGGGTCTTGGAAGTCGGGTGAGGTGCTGATGTCCACGAAGGAAAACAAGGCACCCGGCAACAAGCCGCCGATGCCCTCTTCTACTTCTTGCCGGATCGTCCGTTTCTGAATCGTCGTTTCTCCCTCCTCCAAGAAAAGCCGAATGCGACCCGGCGAAGTCCACGCGTTGACAAACTGAATGTAGTAGCTCAGGTGAAGCTTAACGCGCACGCTGCTATAAACCGTCTGGTTGGGTGCGATGATGATTCCACCATTGATGCCGGCTGAGCAAAGCCTTGTTGTGACCTTGTTTGGGACGGTGAGGGAAAAACTGTGGGCAACCTGCGTGACTCTTGGGACACGAAGCTCAGGCGAAGGCTGGATCAGCCCACGGCTGATAATCGCACCCTTGTCGTCGTTGTATATCCAGGAAAGCCCACCTTTGACGTTTCCTTGGGATGTCAGCGTATTATCCTCGACGACGGAGCCGTTGATGCACACCGTCACACGGTAGAGAGGATACGGCCCATCAATGGTGACATAACCGATGACATTGTTGGAAAGGCAGGGTGTTTCCCATTTGGATGAGGCGTCATCCTCAACCTCTCCGGAAAGAAACGCCACCGTTTCCTTAAGCCGCTCAAACTCCTTATGCGAGGCGAAAAAGGGAGTGCCTCCCTGCGTGTTGGTCATGTCATAGCGTACCTTAATGATGGGCATGGCTCGACTCCTTTCCTTTTAATTTCGGTGACACGATACTTTTTCCTGCTCTCAGCACTGGAAATGCCTCTCCCTCGGTACCTGGCACCGCAATAGCTGGCATCTAATTTAGTTTTTAGGAGTGCTGACATCGGCCGTGACGTCAACCGCTCCGCTATCATTGCCAACCGTCAAAGTAACTAGGACAGGATTGACGAGGTCTTCCAGACCGGCCCTTTTACCCTCAGCTTTGAATTCAAGGCGATCCCCATCCACCGTGATTTTTAGTTCCAGCTTGGCATTGTTAATCACTCCTTCAAACTTGAATTTCGCTTCATTCGTTTGCTTAAAGGAACCTGCCGACAGCGTTGCAGTAAAGGAGCCTACCTGGAGGATCACATCCTCATGAAGCGGATCTATCCCATCACTCCCATCCCCCAGAATCAACGAACCTTTCACTTCAAACGAATTCCCATGAATTTCGATCTTCGCAATTTGAAGGATCCCGGGAATGACAGTGGTCGAACCAGAAGATACCCGTACGGTGAAACTTCCCACTACCGAAGGCACGGATGTGCCTGGGGAAAATTGAAAAATCGACCCGGTCAACCTCCCCGTAGAGGATGGAGAGATGGTCAATTGCGGACTCGATGGATTCCCAAACCCCAGAAACAAGTCAAGCTCTTGGGTAGTGGTTGAGGAACCTGCGATGCGCAGCGGGAAAAACCCATCCCAAAGAACCTCTATAGTAGAAGCGTTGGCAGGATCGACCGTTTCCAGGTAGGCGATCGTTTCCCACTTAGGGTCTTCAAAAAGAGGGCCATCACCTGCCTTGGCAGGAGTAGGTCCTATTTCTTTCTGGACCAAAACGTGATGGATTGGGCTATTGTGTTGCAGATTGACAAAAGATAAATGGCGTGAACTAGAAGGGTTTTGCCCAGGGCATGCCGTATCCCAGTCAAAACCTGGAAAAACGTTCTGAGATTCCAGAGAGGCACGAGATTCTCCCAAAGAATAGGCCCGTATGTGATAAACCGCGTTATGAAACACTCCCGTTGGCGCATGTTGTGGCAAGTGAAGATCCTCCATGATTTCATAGGGACCTTCGGTGAATTGTTCCGTGACTCCAGGACCTGGCTCCGCATAATCCATCACCTCAACACCGGATATCGGAAATGGGTCCATATGCCGCAGTCCTAGAGCATGTCCGAATTCATGAGCACTGGTTTCTGCCATTAGTTTCGTCAAGTCGCCTGTTGGTGGATTCCCAAAGACCGCTATATTGTCATTTCTTCGCCTCTCGTTACACTGATCTACACCTTCATATGCCTTGCCCAGAAGGCCAGCACCACTAGGAGCAAAACGCACCCGCACGGCATCCATGGGTGGAGGAAGGGCGTGAATCCGTGACTCCAATATGGGTAGATCAAGGCTAGAGTTAAGAAAAATTTTCTGCAGTTCCCTGAAGATTTCATCTTTGTCGTTCTCAGAGAACGAAACTGTTTGGGAAAGTTGAGGTACCGCAGGATACGTAAACGAGACTGGGGTCGTAGAATAGTCTGGAATTCGCAGGATAACAATGTCTAGGGGGGTGTCCCAATCCAGAAAAATCCTTTGGCCAGGATTATAAGCCACCACAGAACTGCCATCCGCTCCTTGATTGGCACCCGGAAGCAGACTGTAGACCGTTACCAAACGCTCCATATGACCCGCTGTGTCTAGCTTCCAAATCTCGCGAGCCGTATCCGGAGGAGGTACGGTTTGCTGTTCAAAGTACAGGTTGCCCGCCGCATCGGATGCAAGTGCTCGAGCCAAAGCCGTATGAGGCACCAAAGTGTGCTGTCCACCGGTACCTAAATCAATCACCTCGATCGACTCTGGGTGCACTACAACCCGACTTCCCTGAGGACCGCTTTCCGTAATCTCAGGACTGATAAAAGCCAATTCATTGGTTGCGCGATTGATCGCGATACTCGACCCACCATCAGCACCCTGGCCTAATCCCGGAATCAGGCTGAAAACGGTCGCGATGCTCGCTAACTGACCTGTGGGGTCTTGTTTTAAAATCTCACGGGTTGTACTCGGATAGGGTACCGTCTCCTGTTCGAAATAAAGATTGCCTGCCGCATCGTATGCAAGAGCTCGGACAAACTTTGTACCAGCCACCAGTGTTCGTTGCTGGCCCGTTGCGATATTGACGGTTTCAATTGACTCCGACTGCACCACCACACGGTTTCCCCCAGCTCCAGGTGATGTGATCTCAGGGCTAACAAATACTACCTCGTTAGTCGCTCGGTTCACGGCCATAACAGAACCGCCATCGGCACCTTGATTGGCACCTGGAACCAAGCTATAAACGGTCGCAACACGCTCCGTATGACCCGCTGTGTCTAGCTTCCAAATCTCGCGAGCCGTGTCCGGAGGAGGTACGGCTTGTTGTTCAAAGTACAAGTTACCTGCTGCATCGAACGCCAGAGCCCGGACGAATTCGGTATCCGCAAGCAGTGTTCGCTTCTGGCCTGTGGCGATATCGACTGCTTCGATCGATTCGGGTTGCACCACCACACGGCTTCCCCCTGATCCGGGCTGGGTAATCTCAGGGCTGACAAATGCCACTTCGTTACGTCCTTGTGCATACCCCAACCCAGCCCCGCTGCACACACTAATCAGCGTTAATATGAAAAGATTTCGCGGATGCATCGAATTCACCTTATGGTACTGGCTCTTGCTGGTACAAACTCTCTTGTCAGATTCCAAACATAACAGAGAGAAAAAGCACCCAACAGAATGACAAACGGCATGATCGGAACCTGATAGCGAAGGGCCGCGAATAAGAAAAAGTGGACGACTGATGTCACCAGGATTGGAAGAAGCAGCAACGCAATGTACTGACGCTTCGTATTCGTTAAGGCTAGCGACAACCACGCACCCAGAATCCCCAATAAAAGCAGCAACATGTTCCACGTAAACAACGCTGTCTTAAGGATCGCTTTACCGTAAGCACCCTGGGTGACATAGTGGCTCAGATGCTGTTCTAAACCGGCAAATGTGTTGCTGTGCCCGCCAACCCACATGCGTGGGATCCGTTGAAGACACAATCGCAAATAGGTCAAAGGATGTTGCCATAGTTGCCGAATCGCCTCTTGG
>JACPAW010000108.1 GCA_016180605.1 Candidatus Omnitrophota bacterium
AGGCGGTCCACAAGGCGCTTGGGAGCTGTGCTCTGAGCGCCGAAGGGATTCAGCTGCTTCTTCCAGGGAGGATCCCAACCAAAGAACCGGTCCATCTTGAGATTTTCCTTCCAAGTCAACCAACCCCGCTGAAAGCGGATGGCGAAGTAGCCTGGATCAACCATCTGGGCGATGTCTACGAAGGTTTTTACCAAGTGGGTATTCGGTTTCGTGAACTTGCCGAGTCGGCTCGTCAGAGGATCGAAGAACTGATCACAGTGGAGCTAGGCAAGCTCAAACCCTTACCTTTGGAGGGGGCTTAACGGATGGTCTTTCGTAGGTGGGAGGGGAGAATCTTCAGTTCTTCACGGTACTTTGCGACTGTACGGCGTGCAATCGTGATGCCACGCGCTTTCAACGCTTCGGTGAGTTCTTGATCGTTGAGTGGTGTCAGCGGGTTTTCTGCTTCAATCAACGCCTGAAGTTCCGCTTTGATCTGTTGCTCTGCAATTACCTTGCCGCTTTCCTGCCGTAAGCCCCCGCCAAAGAACGCCTCAAGTCGCATCATCCCATAGGGTGTCTGGACGTATTTATTCGCAACCGCACGGCAGACTGTTGACTTGTGCCTTCCGACAAGCTGAGCGACCTGCTCCAGGGTTAAGGGCTTCAGGCATGCTGGCCCCTTGTCGAGAAACTCTTCTTCAAGGCAGACGATGCATCGCACGATTTCCTTCAGTGTCAGGTGACGCTGGCCAATAGCCTTCATCAGCCAGAGCGCTCCGTTGATCTTTTCTGTGAGATATTGCCTCACCTCATCAGGAGCCGTGGTGTCTTTGAGGAGATTTCGGTAGTAGCGGCTAATCCGCAGGCGCGGCAATTCTTCCCGACGCAGCTCGACTTCGTAAGCCCCATCCATACGGTTGATGATGGCATCAGGGATCAGGACAGAGGCCAAGGTACCTCCATACGCTCGTCCAGGTTTTGGATCAAGTGCAGTGATCTCACGCAGGGCTTCTTGAACCCGCTCTATAGACGCAGCGCACTGTCGGGCTATGGCTTTTAACTTCCGTTTCTTTAGCAGCTCAAAGTGGTCTTGGACGACGCGCAGTGCCAGGCCGTTTTTACCGCGAACCTGTAGCTGGATGAGCAGACACTCGCGCAGATCCCGAGCACCCACCCCAGGGGGGTCCAACTCCTGGATGAAACGAAGCACTCGCTCGGCGTCTGCAAGTGGTGCTCCGACTGCTTTTGCCAGTTCCTCCAGCGGGACTTCGAGATAGCCATGTTCGTCCAGGTTGTCGATGATATGTTCTCCCAGGGCAGCTTCAGCAGACGAAAGCGCGAGGTAGTGCAGTTGTCTGAGGAGGTGCTCACTCAAGGTCAGTGGCTGCGTCGGCAGGTGTTCTCTGAAGGAGCGCTTTTCCTGAGCTTCCTCTTGCTCTTCAAACGTCTTTGGTTCTTCATCTTGCTCAAGCTGCTCAATGGCCGCAACGCCGACCCGCCCAAAGGCTTCATCAGGCCCTGCGCTCGGTAACGCAGGCTCAGAGCTTAAGGCAGGCGCCTCTTGAAGGACAGGGTTTTCTTCAAGTTGATGCTCAACGAACTGCCTCAGCTCCGGGAGGGACAGTTGGAGGATGTGCAGCGACAGCCGCACCTGCGGCGTCAACGCCAGCCGCTGTTCCTGTTTCTGGATCGGCTCAATTCTCGGTTCCATGATGGCAAACGATCAGTAGTTCTTAAAGAAGTATACCATATGTATGTCTACACCACTGATGATGCGTTTCAGGTGGCCTGCGTCAAGCTGGAAGGGTTCAGTTTTCTCACCAAGCTCTTCAGCGCGCTTGCGGCAGTCGCCAAGATAAAGACGCTCTTGGGCTTTGCCGCTCCTTCCATCCGCACCCGCGTGGTCAAGATCGCCCTCTCGTAAGTTTGAGCACCACCCCAAAGTTTCATCTCCTGCTAACTCGTAGTACAATAGGTTGTTATGAGGCCTCACATTTTTCAAGCGAGAAGCACACCAACGGCGTTCGGATCTCTCTGGGCGCCGTTTTTCTCTGGTGAATTTGACCAAGAGCACCAGCCTACATAGCCAGAGATGCCAGAAGAAACCGTAGCAGAATTGATTGCGAAGAAATTTGAAGAGAATATGGCCTCAGACCCGGCTTTAAAGCAGGACATTGCGAAGAAGATTGCCGATTTGATGAAGGAGGGGAAGCTAAGCAAGGATGCGATGGAGAGGGTATTGAAGCAAGAGCATGAAAATCCTCGAACTTGAGATCAGCAAAATCCGAGGAATCAAGCAGATCAAGATCACACCGAACGGTGAGAACGTCGTTGTATTTGGTCCGAACGGAACAGGGAAAAGTGCGATTGTCGACGGGGTTGATTTCTTGCTGACAGGCAGGATCGCAAGGCTGGCAGGTGAAGGCAGTAAAGTGTTGTCTTTAAAAGAGCATGGGGCCCATGTGGATTATCGGGATCAGCTAAAGGATGTTGTCGTTAAGGCCAAAATTAGCATGAGGGAAGGCGAACCGCCGATTGAAATTGAGCGCAGGATGGCTAACCCGGCGAAATTGATGGTGAGCCCGGCGAACGCGGAAGAAAAAATCAAAGCCTGCCTTGCGATTGCGAGATTGGGGCAGCATCAGCTGTCGCGCAGAGAAATCCTGAAATACATCACCGCGGAAGCAGGAAAGAGAGCGACCCAAGTTCAATCACTGCTGAACCTGGAGCAAATAGAAACCCTCAGGACGAGCCTGAGTTATACTCGAATGTTGTGGATGGAGAGAAACGAACAGGCGTATCCTTGGTTGAGAAGTTGGAGACACGGCGTGTTGGATGCACGCCACAACCAGGAGGATACGCCCATGGAGCAGGATACGTCATTGCAGGCTGGACGTCCAGACCGAACGCTGCCGCTGCTGCCGTTGGATGAAGTCGTCCGGCAGGGGGCACGCAAGCTGTTGCAACGCGCCGTCGAGATCGAAGCGGATGTGTTCCTGGAGCGGTACCAGTACCTGATGGATGACGCGGGACATCGGCAGGTGGTCCGCAACGGCCACCGGCCCGTCCGGACGATCGTCACCGGCGCGGGCCCGGTGGAGGTCGCGACGCCGCGCGTCGATGATCGCGTCCTCGCCCAACACGATGAACCCCGCTTCACCAGCCAGTTGATCCCACCCTATCTCCGTCGGACGAAGAACATCGAGGAGCTGCTGCCGGTGTTGTACTTGAAGGGCATCTCCACCGGGGATTTCACGGAGGCGCTGCAAGCGCTCCTCGGGCGGGACGTGATCGGCCTCTCGGCCGAAACCATCGTGCGCCTCAAGCGCGTCTGGGAACAAGAATACACGACGTGGCAGCAGCGGGATCTCTCGACGAGCCGCTATGTCTACTGGTGGGTCGACGGCATCTACTTCAACGTGCGGCTGGACACCGACCGGCAATGTTTGCTGGTCGTCATCGGGGCGCGTTCCGACGGGACGAAAGAGCTCCTCGCCATCGACGACGGCTTCCGCGAGTCGGCCGACAGCTGGCGCAGCCTCCTGCGCGCGCTGAAGCAGCGGGGGCTGACGCAGGGGCCCGCGGCCGCCACCGGCGACGGGGCGCTGGGCTTCTGGGTGGCGCTGGCGGAGGAGTTCCCGCAGACCAAGCCCCAACTGTGCTGGGTGCACAAGACGGCGAACGTGTTGGAGAAACTGCCCACCAGCGTCCAGGGCAAGGCGAAGGCGCTGCTCCACGACATTGACCTGGCCCCAACGCGCCACGACGCGGAGGCCGCGTGGGAACGCTTCGTCACGACGTTTGCGGAGAAATACCCCAAGGCGGTCGCCTGTCTGACGACCCATCGGGAGGAGCTGCTGACGTTCTATGCCTACCCCGCGGAGCACTGGCCGTCGCTGCGCAGCACCAACGTGATCGAATCGACGTTCGCCACCGTCCGCCTGCGCACGAAGCGCACCAAGGGCTGCGGCTCGCGGATCGCCACCCTCACAATGGTCTTCAAGCTCGTGGAGTCCGCCGCTAAACGCTGGCATCGGTTGCGCGGCTATCGTCAACTGTCGGATGTGCTCAACGGGGTCGTCTTCTCTGACGGCGTGCGAGTCGAAGCCGCTCATCAACCAATCCCGGAGCCAGTCGGAGCGTGAACCCATGCGACCAAGGAATGCCGGCTCACCCACAACATTTGACAGTATCTCGACGAGCCTTGTTACAACGCGAAATAACGCAGATGAGCAATTCAAGTCTTCTGAGGGTGAATTGAAGAGATCGGAGTTGAATCTTCAGGCTGCTCTCTCTTTGGGAAGTTTTTCGACCCAAGCCTGTATTGACAAGGTCAATGAGTTACGAAAGACATTAGGCGCGGCTGATATTTCCGCGCTGGTCTTGAAAGCGGATATAAAAAGGGACATCACGCCACCAAGTGGGTTAGGAAAACCCAGCAAGTTGAGCAGTGTGCAGATTCAAAACTACATCGCTCAAGTCAGACAACTGCTTGCCTTGAAGAGAGAGACGGCCCAGAGAGAAGCCGAACTGAGGCAACTGCTTGACGAAATAGCGAGGGACGTGAAGCTCAAGACGGATTTATTGCACAAGAGGCTACTTGATCTCGGACTTTCTTTGCTGGGTGAATCGAACGCCTG
>JACPAW010000109.1 GCA_016180605.1 Candidatus Omnitrophota bacterium
ACTTACGGTCTTGAGCCTGCAATAGGCTGGCTTTCCCTCGTCTCTGATTCCACTCCCATTACCCTGCAATTTGGCGAAACAACAGCGGTTGGGCAGAACCGTTATGTGGCCATTTCTGGACGGCCGGAAGTGTACATTGTCAGCTCGGCACTCTTTGATGAAGCCAACCAACCCACGGAAAAATTTCAAGACCCTCTATTTTTGCGCATCAATACCTGGGAAGTAGACCACCTAGCCCTTGCCACGCCTGCTCAAAATCTATCGCTCATGCGGCGCGAAGGCCAGTGGCGCATGACGGATCCTTTTGAAGATGTGGCTGATAATACCCAAGCCAACGAATTTTTAGCGCGCCTGACGGGAATGTCTATTTCTCATGTCGTCGAGCTCAACCCGCAAGTGGAGAAGCTATCGGAATGGGGCTTGGATCAGCCACGACTGGAAATGCGCATCCACCTTCCGGAGTCTTCAGAACCGATTACGGTTTTCTTTGGAAAATACCTTTCCGATGCGGAGTCGCTGGTCTTTGCCAAACGAAGCGATGAGCCTGCCCTCTTTGCCGTATCGGCGAAAGAAGTGGATTCTTTGATCGTGGATCCTAAAAGCCTGCGCTCTAAAAACTGCTTCAGCGGATCTCTGGACCAGGTGCGAAAGATTCGGTTGGAGCGCCCAGGAGGCGTTTTGGAGTTGGAGCGCCTCGAAACCCGGTGGCGAGAGGCAAGCTCCAGTCGAGAATTGGATCTATCGAAGGTAAACGCTTTCGTTCAAGAACTGCTCGCTCTGCGTTTTCAGAGCTTCGTGGAAGAACCGCAAGCGGATGGGACTTCCTACGGCCTTAAACCTGCCGTTTCAGCGATTGAAATCGTGCTGCAAGAGCCGCAAAGATTGGAAATCGGCAACAGCGCTGACGAAGAACAAACCCGTTATGGCTATCTCAAACATCGGCAAATTCTAGCCAGGATCCCAGAGCAGGCAAGCTTATTAGCCGCTAAAAACGTTGAAGAACTGCTCATCTCCGCGGATCCTCCAAGCCAAGAGCACTAGGGGTCTCGTTTTTGGATAAAACCTTTCGCGCGCCATACTCGCTGAAGCACGGTAGCGTGAGCGAGAACCGACAAGATCACCAGGGTCCACCAGAATAAATCCCTTCCAAGAGGCTTCCAGTGAATCAGGCTTCCGAGTGCCAATCCTACCACAAAGATAACCCCGCGCTCCATTCTTTCCATCAAATCCGGCCATTCTAGATTGGAAACGGTAACTTCCATCGCCGCACGAGCCTTCGCATAGCTGATTTGCATGACCCCTATCAGAAGAATCATCGAAAGTATCCAATAGCCGCTGAACCACGCGGCGGTTAAGACCACGGAAGCTTCCGCGTATCGATCGCAGAGCGCATCCAGATAGCCTCCGAATTTGGTCACGCGTCCGGAAAGCCGGGCCACCGCCCCATCTAGGCCATCCAGCAAGCTGACAGCCAGAATCAGGATGCAGAAAGCAACAACCGCACGGCTTTTTACAAACCAAAGACACACAAGGATGCTCAAGACCAGCCCGCTGATGGTCAATGTGGAGGGTCCTATACCGAAGGAAACCAGCACACGAGCCACGGGCTTCAAGATGCGCTCGAAAGTCGCCTTATAACGGCTAGTAATCATACGATTTGAGACTTGGCATGAAAAGTGCTATACTGCCCCGCAATCAGCCTAATTCACTGCGATTGACCAGCATACCATGTCTCAGCAAGTTAGACAAATACCCCAGCAACGTCTTTCGCTAGCCCCCAATGTGACTCTATCCCTAGAAGTCCTTCGTATGCCCCTTCTTGAGCTGGGTTCCTTCCTTGAGCAACAACTTCAGGAGAACCCTCTTTTAGAGTTAGATTCATATAGCCAAAATGCGACGGAACCTATCGAAAGCCCGGATGATTGGCTCAGAGCAGGAAGAACACTGCGTGAAGAAGCTGAACTCCTGGATCGTATTAACGAGCAGGGATACCTGGAAGATCCCCTGGAAACGATTGCTTCTGAAACGGGCGAAGATTTAAAAACCTTTGAGGTGGTTCTCCGGCACTTGCAGAAATGTGACCCGCCAGGGGTAGGGGCTAGAAATCTGCGTGAATGTCTGATGTTGCAGTTGGAACATCAAGTACAAGAAGAAAGCCTCGCCTATCGAATCCTGCGCGACCATTTTGAGCTATTTATTCAAGGGCGCTTATCGATTCTCGCAAAAACTCTAGGGATAGGTTTACCGAGCCTAAAGCTGGCGTTGGAGCAGCTTAAAAAATTGGAACCCAAGCCTGGACGCGCTTTTTCAGGTTCGCTGCCTACCTGCATCATTCCTGACTTGATCCTGCATCGGCGCGAAGGGGTGTATGATGTGGAACTAAACGATCGAGGGCTACCCGGAGTTTCTATCAATCAGAGCTATTACCGGATGCTGCGGGATCCGCAAACCGCTTCGGATGTACGGGAATTCCTTGCCACCAAATTCCGAATGGCTGGCTGGTTGATTAAAGCCATCGATGAACGCCAAGCGACCATTCTTGCCATTGCTCGATGCGTCATCAGCCTTCAAAATGAGTTTCTTAAAAACGGGCTGCGGGCCTTAAAGCCGCTTACCCAGGCTCAAGTGGCCTCCTTGATCGGCCGTCATCCCTCAACCGTCAGCCGGGCCATCTCCGGAAAAACAATAGACACCCTGCATGGAATATTCCGGCTGGAAGAATTTTTCGCAAGCCGCGTGCCTCAACCCACCCAAGGCAACACCACCCAAGAAAACAGAGAAACCTCGATCTCAGATGAACGGATTAAAGCGGAAATTCAGCGGTTGACTTCAGAGGAAGATCCGATGCACCCGTTAAGCGATAATATGCTAGCCCAACGGCTGGAAAATCAGAACATTTCCGTGGCAAGACGCACCATAGCCAAGTACCGCTCCTGCCTTGGAATTCTCCCGGCTCACTTGCGCCGACGAAGACTGTAAAACTCCTCAGAGACAAGCGGACGGCAAGCTTCCCAGCGCTGCTTCAGCAAGACTCAGCAAACGCTGCAGCAAATCCACGTGATCATTGGTAAAACGACGCTGGGGATCGCGAGTATGAAGGTTTAAAACTGCCATCGGTTCTGAATTCGCCACAGGCTGAAGCGGGGCTACCAGCGACGATACAATCTCCGGGTGATGCATTCGGCTACGAACCAACTCATCCTGCGTTTGCTCATCCAACAAAAGAATCTGGCGACGAAGTACCGCCAACCCAGCCAGGCCTTCACCATGCTTGAGTGTTGTATCCGGGGGTGCCGAAACCCCGACCCCATGCACCATTTTCAATCGAAGAGTTTGGCTCTTTTCATCGAAGACCATGACGGAACCGCCCTCGGCTTTAGTCGCTAAAGCAGCGCTCTCCAGCAACGAACGCAAGACGCGGTCCTTGTGGTAAGTGAAAATCTCCCTGTCGATAGGCTGTGCCGTTGGCTTTTCGGCGGCCGACTCCTTCGCTTGATAGGCAAGCTGCACAATGATGGATCCTACCTCTTCGATCAGGCCCAGAACAGAGCGAATGCCTACAAAGGTGTAAAGCCTTAGAGAAAGCAAAAGCGGCCAGAACACTTTGTCATCCAACTCCATCGCACTGATACGATTCCGGAATTGGAGTTCTTCTTCCCGAGGCCCGACTACCATAGGTCCTACCACGAAATAAGCAATGATTTGCTGGGCGTTGACCCGAATCGGAACGACAGCAAAAGTAACCCCGAGGGCCGTCGTATGGCTTAAAGTTTCTGTGGGAAGCGCTTGAGGGGGAAGCAGTGCTGGGAGCTCTTCGCCGATTTTTAGAAGCTCAATCATCCGATCGGCGTTCGAAGGAGTCGGCCAGCTTGGATCCACCAGCAAAGTACGGGTCGGGCTTACCGTGCGGATAGGAACTCCAAGGACGGATGTCAGATGGTTCTGCAGGCTCTGCCAACGAGGAGGATGGATCAGCTCTAAAAGCGCCAGTTTTGCCTTTTGGCCGGCAGATTCACCCATCAGTTGCTATAGCTGTGGTGAATACCGAGTTTGCGGATTTTATGATAAAGGGTCGAACGATGGATCCCTAAACGCTTGGCCGCTTCCGTGCGGTTCCATCTGACTTCGGCAAGGACTTTGAGGATGACTTCCCGCTCCGGAAGCTTTAAAGCATCTTTCAAATGAATTCCGTTCTCATCCAAAGAACCGGGCAGCTCTTGAGACTGCTCTTGTGCGGTCATGGTAGGAATCAGCCCATTGCCAGACCTCAGTGCTTCCGGTAAATCGTCCACATCCACCTTAGAATGTTTCGCCAAGACAACCGCTCGCTCCATGACGTTTTCGAGCTCCCGGATATTGCCTGGCCACTGGTAGTCCATCACGATCTGCAATGCCGCATCTGTAAGACCCACAAGATTCTTTCCCATGGCCCGACAGCTGCGGGCGATAAAATGGGTGACGAGCAGGGGTAAGTCGCTTTTTCGCTCGCGCAGCGGGGGCACGCGGAGCTGAATCACATTGAGCCGGTAATACAAATCCTCCCTGAATTTGCCTTGCTTTACCAATTCCGACAAATTCCGGTTGGTCGCGGCCACGATGCGCACATCCGCCCGCATGGTACGCGTATCTCCTACCCTTTCATAAAGCCTATCTTGGATCACCCGCAGCAATTTCACCTGTAGGGCCGGGGTAAAGGCGTCGATTTCATCCAATAAGATCGTCCCGCCGTTGGCCAATTCGAATCTTCCCTGCCGATCACGAATGGCTCCTGTGTAAGCTCCGCGCACATGCCCAAAGAGCTCGCTTTCAAGCAGCGTTTCCGGCAAAGCCCCGCAACTGATTTCAACGAAGGCGTGCCGATTCCTTTTCGGGTCGCAGCGATGGATCGCCTGTGCGATGACCCTTTTTCCCGTGCCACTTTCCCCTTCCAGCAAAACGGTAGCGGGACTTTCTGCAACAGCCCGCACCATGCTCAGTAATTCCTGGATGCTGGGGTGTTTGCCGATAATTCCACTAAAGGGATCCTCGAGCGTCTCCCGCTCATCGGTTGGCGTATTCAAAGCTCGCTGAATGACCGATTCCAACTCTTCAGGCTGAATCGGCTTGGTTAAGTAGTCGAACGCTCCCTGCCGGATGGCATTTACCGCGCAACTGATGTTGCCGAATCCCGTAATCAGGATGACACTCACTTGCGGGTAGCGGTTCTTGATATGGCCTAGCAAGTTCATGCCATCGACCTGGGGCATTTTCCAATCGGCGATCACCAAATGAAAAGGCCGGCGCTCTAACTGTCCCATAGCCTCGGCACCGTCGGATGCCATTTCGACCTCATAGTGCCGAGCACGAAGCATTTCATACAGGGAGCCTCGGATGAGCGGATCGTCATCCACCACCAGGATGCGGCTATGATCCATTAGCGGCTCCATTGGTAGGCTCTAAAATTTCCTCGGTTGGGACAATGGGCACATGAATGCGGAAGGTAGTACCCACCCCGGAATGACTGGAAAACTCGATGCTGCCACCGGAGCGCTCCACAACCTCCTTGGCGATGATAAGACCCAGTCCGCTTCCCTGATGGATGGGTTTTGTGGAAAAAAACGGTTCAAAAATTTTTGAGCGGATTTCTTCGGGAATGCCGGAACCGGTATCTTCAATGTCAACATGGAGATGCTCGAGAGTCGACTGGGTGGTAATCGTCAGCGTCCCTCCACGCGGCATGGCGTCAAACGCATTTTTGATCAGGTTGACGATGGCATGTTGCAAACCACCGTCCAAAACAGCCGGAATCGGTTTTTGAAGCTTTTTGATGACGCGTATTTGCTGAAACTTCGCCCGATGCTGTACTAACAGCAACGTGTCCTCGATGAGCTGGTTTAAATCGGCTACCCGATGAACCGGTGTCGTCACTTGCCGTGAAAACTCAAGGAATGCCTTCACCGCCCGCACCATTCGATCCAAACCTTCCTTGACATGAAGCAGGTACTCGCGCACGGATGAATCTTCCGTTAATTGCTCCAGTGCCAGGTGGGTATAGCGCAGAACGCCATCTAATGGACTGTTGAGCTCATGCGCAATGCCGCGTGCCAGCTTGCCGATTGAAGCTTGGTATTCGGCGCGATGAAGCCGCTGCTCTAGGGAAGCAACGTCGGTGGACTCCTCAATCGTCAACAGAACGCCGTAAGAATAATCGGGTTCTTTCGACCCCGCCATTGCGCCACGGCCTTCGGCCGTGGGCGGCATGGTGGTGCCAAGACCAGCGGGTGGGCGGGATGTCGCCCCCATCGGGGCGTCGTCACAGGTGCCACGGGCTATGCCCGTGGGGCTCCACAAAAGCCATGCAGAGACCCGCAAGTGTTTTTTGTCCGGTCCAGGGACGTCGAAATCAACCGCCTCAAAGGTAGACTGGGAATCCAAAAGCGAAGGAAAACTAGCGACAAGCGGGGTATTGTT
>JACPAW010000110.1 GCA_016180605.1 Candidatus Omnitrophota bacterium
CCCTTCGACGGTGCTCAGGACACTCGTCCTGAGTTGATCGAAGGACGAGTGGAGCGAGTCGAACCACGACTCCCGCCCACCCGCGGGTATTGGCACCACCATGTCGCCCACGGCCGACCCGCCCCGACGATCGCAACTGGCGGGTCGGGGAGGCCGTGGCGCAATGGCGGGGTAGACGGAATAAGATGAGGAAGGAGAGCGGGAGTTAACGGGTGGGGAGGCGGCAGCGGCGGCCCGGAGGAGCGAGCCGTGAGTTTTAGCAGCGAACGAGCGACGATGGGCCCGCCCTGAGCGGTGGCCTCTCCGAGCCAGGCCGCCCTAGCGCCTGGCGAGGAGCCACCGCGAAGGGCGAGCCCCGCCACTCGTGTGGTTGAGAGAGGCTTTGGTGGCGGGGCTGCCGCTGTGACTATAGAAAAGAATTAGGCGATTGTCTGGTAAACCAACTAAACGCCTCGGCAATGTGGGGAAGTGATAGGTAAAGGCATATCCAGGAACAGTAGGATTCATGTGGCAGGACGTTGTAGCGCCCTACACCTGGTAGGATACTACTACCACAGCGGTAGCAGAGGACTGTTCCTGGCTCGGTCCTAGCCTTGCACATTCTCAGTACTCCGCGTAGTGACCAAGCCACGACTGGTACCAGTCTTCTGAGAAAATCTCATCTAGCTTCCTAGCAATTTCAGAATCCTTGACGATCAGCATGAGCTCTTCGTTCTTGGCTAATCCGTTGTAGCTCCAATTGACTGAACCGGCAAAGAACTGGACTCCATCCACGATGGCTAGTTTCCGGTGCATCTGGGCGGGTTTGGTAATCGGAAACCACTTCACTTCGACCCCATGGGCTTTCAGGCGTTCCACGTACCGCAGATTACTGGACTGATTGGGATCTAGAATCACCCGTACCTCAACCCCTCGAGTCTCTGCCCGTTCCAGTACGGCGATCACCTCTGCATCCGTCAGCACGTACATCTCCACATCGATCGTCTTCTCTGCCTGGTTCAGCAACTCCAAGAGCGCTGGTCGGATCTCCTGATCCGTGTAGACGTGGACCTCCCCGGCCGAAGCCGAGCAAATAAAAAGCAGCGAGCTCACCACTAGCATCGCTGCTTGAGTAACGTAACGCATAGGGTCCCCCTCTCTTGAGGAACCCCGCCAAAAAGAAAAAGCCCCGACGGGTGTCAGGGCTAATTCAATGCGGCCACCTCAATCCGGACATTCTCCGGATCTAGGTAGGCCTTCCTCCGTCCGTCACGTTCCACACGGATGCGGAGCGGTGCCACAAACCAGATCAATCTGGCACCGGCGGTATCGGTTTGGCGGGGGTGACGGGGCTCGAACCCGCGACCTATGGCTTGACAAGCCAGCGCTCTAACCAGACTGAGCTACACCCCCAAAAAACTAATTATCTCCTCCACCACTTACCCTGCCCGTCTTGATCACGAGACCTCCAATGCTTTGTGAGTCCCCAACCTAATATGGCAAGAATAATGAGGACAATGGCAACTCTAAAAAGTGCCCAGACCCAAAGAGACATGTGTGCCTATCGTTACCGGCGCTCGAATTTCAACGCCGGGAGAATGGATCGCACACTCGATAAATCCACATAACCTTTTGAGCCTTTGCCATCGCCGCCTAAACCGTGAGGGGTAATCACCAAAAACTCACGGGAGCCGATCTTCACCACATCGATAACATTGACATTCGGAATCGTCTGGGCGCGCTCGTTGTTGAGGGCAAATATGATTTCATAGTACGTTTCCGGATCCAAGCCTGGAGCCGCCATCAATGCCGGTGCGGCAATTCCCAAACTGATCGATCCAACGAGCAGGCTTTTTACAACCCACCCCAGGCTATTTTTAACTTCTGGGTGCATTGGCCACCTTACCTCTCTTATTGTCAAATGGGCGATCCTGGGCTCGAACCAGGGACCTCTTCCGTGTAAAGGAAGCGCTCTAACCAACTGAGCTAATCGCCCCCTGCTTTAGTGAAGCCCTCAGACATCCGTGCTACAGGATTTGTATTATACCCGACGGTGGCAGGTTCAGCCAATCTCAATGCAAACCAGGAATCGGGGAAACTGTCTGGGGCATCAGACTCAGTTGGGCAAGGATAAGTAGAGTGGCCACGATCATGGTGGCAATCGCCACGATCAGGCCGGGCTTTAGCCACTGAGCGAATGTGATCTCACCCATCTGACGCCTCTCAAGAACCCCGGCTGCTACAATGTTGGCCGTCGATCCAATCAGAGTGGCATTGCCCCCTAAGGTGCCTCCCATGAGCATCGCCCACCAGAGCGGAAACGTTTGCAGCCCTGCATTTGCCACATCATTCACAATCGGAACAAATGTTGCCACCGCAAGAACATTGTCCATGAGCGAAGTCAGAAGCCATGAGCTCCAGCCAAACAGAGTAGTCAGCAGGGTAATGCTGCCCCCGCAAAGCTCGATGATTCGCTGGGCGATCACACTGGTGACTCCGGCTTGCTTAAGTGTTCCCACCGAGGCAAAAAGCATGAGAAAGAAAGTCAGCGTCCACCAGTCCACCCGTTTCTCATCCAGACCACGCGCTGTTTCTCCGCTGAATGCCAGCGCAAAGCCGGCACCGATTAAGGCAACCCCTAAAAGCATGGTGTTGTTGGGAAGATTAAGCCAGTTCTCGAGTGGGTGATGCAGCACAAGGCCCAAAATCACTCCGCCAAAGAGCCAGCCGCTGATTTGGACCCCCTTTTTGGTCGCATGCTCTGCTTCTAGCATTTCTTCCAGTTTTCGCTCGCCTTTTTTTCCGGTAAGAACTCCTTTCAGAGCAGCGATATCTTTTTTGAATAGGCTCAGGCAAATCGCGATGGCAAGCACCAAACACACAATCGAAATCGGAGTCGCCCAGCGCAAGAAATCCAAAAAGGTTAGCCCGCTTCGAAGCGCAATGATCACTCCAACCGGGTTTCCTACGACGGTGGCACTGGATCCTATGTTGGTCGTGAAAACCAGCATCAGAATATAAGGAATAGGATTGACTTTGGCGCGCTCCAGCAAGTTCAGCATGGCGGCGACCATGAAAAGAATCGAGGTAACTTCATCCACTAAGGCTGCAGAGACAGCCGCCATGACCATCATGACCACCATGATGCGCTTTGGATGCGGGCCGACAACCAGCAAGAGCCGGTCGATGACCACTTCAAAAAAGTGCCGCTCCTCAAGAAAACCGATCACGGTCATCATGCAGACTAAAAATAAAATGATGTCCAGGCCGGCAAACTCAATCAGATGCGGCACATCTAAAAGACCCGCACACAGCAAAAGCGAAATCCCAAAGCAAGCAAATGCAAGGCGGTACTTCCAAAAGAAGATCGCTCCATAAAGGGTAACGGAAAACCCGCCCACCGCCAAAGCTTGCCTTGCATCCAACCCGATCTGTAGCAACAAAAGCGGAGTAGCCAACACACACAGGGCGTACCAAATCCAATCACGTTTTTCGGAAACGAGATCTCCGATCATCCCACCCCCTGCTGGGCTTCGTCAGCCGGTGTGCCAAAAACGATTGAAGGCGAAGCGGTCGCTGCCTCTGAGGTTATTCTATAGTTGCAGCGACCGGCCTTCGGCCAACCAGCAGGGGGTGGGATCATAGCGGGGAATGCTCCGTGGTTTTGATGGGCTCCGAAACCGATTGGGTTAAGATAGTCAACCGGTTATGCGCGATTTCCATGACCCCACCGTCGATCAGACGCGTCTGGCTGGCTCCATCTGGCTTTCGCCAGGTCAGTTTTCCAAAACGCAATGTCGTCACCAGCGGCGCGTGGTTCGATAAAACTCCTAAATAACCCAATTCTGCTGGCGCAATCACAGAGACCGCTTTATCCTCAAAGGCAAGCCCTGACTCGGTGAGCACCTGCAGAACAATCGGATCCGCCATAGTCTCTTTACACGTTGATGTTTTGGCGCCTGGCTTCTTCGATGACTTCGCCGATTTCCCCGCGCATGAAGAAAAGCTGTTCCGGCACCTGATCGAGCTTTCCCTCGATGATCATCTTAAAGCCGCGGATACTCTCTGCTCGCTTGACGTAGCGCCCGCTTTGGCCGGTAAAGGCCTCGGCCACGAAGAAGGGTTGTGAGAGAAAACGCTGAATCTTGCGCGCGCGGTAAACCACGGTTTTATCGTCATCGGTTAATTCATCCATCCCGAGAATGGCGATGATGTCACGCAGCTCTTTATAGCGCTGCAGGATTCGCTGAACCGACCGGGCCACATCGTAGTGTTCCTGGCCTACGATGTGCGGATCCAGAATGCGGGAAGTAGACTCCAGAGGATCCACTGCCGGATAAATTCCAAGCTCCGCGATCTGCCTGGAGAGCACCGTGGTTGCATCCAAGTGGGAGAAAGTCGTTGCCGGTGCCGGGTCGGTTAAGTCATCTGCCGGGACATAGATCGCCTGGACAGAGGTAATCGAGCCGCGCTTGGTTGAGGTGATGCGCTCCTCAAGCTGAGCCAGCTCTGTGCCTAAGTTGGGCTGGTAGCCGACGGCTGAGGGCATTCTTCCCAGCAGGGTCGATACTTCCGAGCCTGCCTGGACATAGC
>JACPAW010000111.1 GCA_016180605.1 Candidatus Omnitrophota bacterium
GTGTTTCGTTTTGATTCCGGAAGGGAAAATTGCGAAGGGGAAACTGCTTCAAGCGTTCCGTTACGGGGCAAAAGTAGTGGTGGTGAAGGGCAATTTCGATTTGGCGTTGGAATTGGTGAAGAAAATCACGGCGAATTATCCGATTCAAATCGTCAATTCGGTGAATCCGTACCGGATTGAAGGACAAAAGACGGCTGCCTTTGAAATTTGCGATGACTTGGGAGAGGCTCCCGATTATCACGCGATTCCCGTCGGAAATGCCGGGAACATCACGGCGTATTGGCGGGGGTATCAGGAATATCAGAAAGCGGGGCATTCGAGAATGCTTCCTCAAATGCTGGGTTTTCAGGCGGCCGGGTCTGCCCCGATTGTTTTAAACCGCGTGGTTGAAAAACCGGAAACGATTGCCACCGCCATTCGAATCGGAAATCCCGCCAGCTGGCAAAGCGCCGTTCGAGCCCGCGATGAATCGGGCGGCTTGATTGATATGGTGACGGATGAAGAGATTACCTGGGCGTACCGCTTTCTGGCGGAGCGAGAAGGCGTTTTTGCTGAACCGGCCTCGGCCGCTGCGGTTGCCGGCGTGGTGAAGCTTGCCAAAAAGAATTATTTCAAACAAGGAAGCAGCATTGTTTGCACGTTAACGGGTTCCGGACTGAAAGATCCCGAGTTTGCTTTGAGTTTCGACGATCCGACGGAAGCGGTAGAACCCACGATGAAGGCCGTGCTGAACGCAATCGGAGTTTAGTTGACGATGAAGTATCTAGTGATTATCCCGGATGGAATCGGAGATCGGCCCACAGAAGCGCTCGGCGGCAAAACACCGCTTGAAGTGGCACGGCACCCCCATATGGATGCCATCGCACAGCAGGGAATAACCGGTTGGGCCCACACCATTCCTTCTGGTTTTGCGCCGGGCTCGGATGTGGGCTGCATGAGCGTTTTCGGTTATGACCCAAGAAAGCATCATACCGGCCGTGCCCCCCTTGAGGCTGCGGCACAGGGGATTATCTTGAAGGATGCGGATGTCGCTTTTCGCTGCAATACGCTGACCGTCAGCGACGGGGTCATGATCGACCACTCCGCCGATCACATCACTACCGAAGAATCTTCACAGCTGATTCAAGCGGTAAACGAAAAACTGGCAAGCAAAGAAATGCGCTTTTATCCCGGGGTCAGTTACCGGCATATTCTCGTAGCTCAGGGAGAAGCCTTTTCCCAAACCCGATGCACGCCACCCCACGATATCCTGGATCGGCCGATCGCGTCTTTTTTGCCTTCGGGTCCTGGCAGCGAGCTTTTAAAGAAACTCATGCAGGAGTCCGTGGAGCTTCTAAAGGATCACTCGGTTAACAAGAAGCGCATGGCCGCCGGCAAGCGGCCGGCGAATATGTTGTGGTTTTGGGGGCAAGGCAAGGCTACGAATTTGCCACCCTTTCAAAAAACTTATGGCCTTAAGGCTGCTTGTATCAGTGCGGTGGATATCGTGCGCGGAATTGGAGTTTTGGCAGGTTTTCAGATCTTGAAGGTGCCCGGTATTACGGGTTATTTTGACACCAACTATAAAGGAAAGGCAGAATATGCCCTTAAGGCGCTGAATGAGGGGTTTGATTTGGTTCTCATCCATGTGGAGTCTACCGATGAGGCAGGGCATATGGGCGATGCGAAGAAAAAGATCCAGGCGATTGAAGATGTGGACCGACTCATCGTTGGTCCTGTGCTCCAGCAGCTTCAGCAAGAAGGCGGACCGTTCTCTATTTTGATTGTATGCGACCACCCCACTAGCACCGCACTGAAGACGCACATCGCCAAACCTGTTCCATTTGCTCTCTATACTCAGGGTGGTCCAAGGGATGAAGTGGCTGCCTTTCATGAGTCGGCTATCGCAAACTCAACGGTGCAATTTACGGAAGGCTTCGAATTAATGGGTTATTTTCTGCAGCGAACGCGTTAACGCGTTCACGCGCTAACGCGCTCACGCTATAGGAGGAAGCATGCGCATTACGGTCCAATCCGGCCGACTTGAAAAATCAAAGACAGAGCTGGTGGTGGTGCCGGCTCTTCAGGACGAGGAGAAATTCGAGCGGTTATTATCCTCTTCGTTAAAATCCGACCGTGCTCTCATCGGGTTGATGGAAAAAGCGGGTTTCCGCGGCTCTTTGAATGAAACGGTTTTGATTCCAAAGGGTTCGCAGTGGTTTCTCGGAGTAGGATTAGGTAAATCGAAAGACCTTTCCTTGGATCGCATGCGACAGCTTGCCGGGACCGCCGCGAAAGCAGCCCGCGCTCGCGGTTTTCGAAGCCTGGCTCTTGCGGTGCTGAGTCAGGCGCAGTTAGGAGCCGCAGGAGAAGTTGCTCAAGCGCTGGCTGAGGGCGTTCTGCTTTCCCTCTATCGCTATGATCAGCTGAAAGAAGTTCCCAAGTATGAGAAGAATCGACGTGTGGAAGCTGTCGTGCTCGTTGTGGAGCGCTCCTCAGAGGTGGCATCCGCCAAGAAGGCAGTGGAGAAAGCCCAGGTGATTACAGAGGCGGTGGCTCTGGCGCGCGATTTGATCAATGGTCCTTCGAATTTCGTGACCCCCACTTACCTTGCCGACACAGCCCGCCGCATTGGAAGGCAGAATCGGCTTCATTGCCAAGTCATTCCTTTCGCAGAGCTTAAGCGGCGCGGTTTTGGCGGTATTGTCGGTGTCGCCCAGGGAAGCAACCATCCTGCCCAATTTATCGTGTTGGATTATCGTCCTGCACGTGCTAAGGCGACGTTTGCTTTCTGCGGCAAGGGGATCACATTCGATTCCGGAGGAATCAGCCTCAAACCCTCTGCGAAAATGGAGCAAATGAAGTACGACATGTCCGGGGCGGCGGCGGTTTTAGGGGTTGTTCAAGCATCCGCACGGCTTAAGCTTCCGGTTCGTATTGTGGGCATTATTGCAGCTACCGAGAATCTTCCCTCAGGAACGGCTCAGAAGCCGGGGGATGTGTTGAAAACCTTATCGGGAAAAACGGTGGAGGTTATTAACACCGATGCGGAAGGGCGCCTGGTACTCTCAGACTGCCTTCATTATGCCAAGCGTTACAAGCCTGACTGTGTCGTGGACTTAGCGACATTAACGGGTGCCTGTGTCGTGGCACTGGGTTCTGAGGCAATTGGTCTAATGACGCAGTCAGATCGCTTAGCCAACCGGTTGACCGCAGCAGGGGAAAAAACGCACGAGCGCCTGTGGCGGCTTCCGTTATGGGATGAATACAAGGAAATGCTCAAGTCTGATGTGGCGGATTTGAAAAACGTAACGGATACAGGGCAGGCCGGAACGATTACCGCTGCAAAGTTCCTCGAGGAGTTTGCGGGGGATTTACCCTGGGCGCATCTGGACATCGCCGGTACGGCTTGGGCGGATCGCGAAAAACCCTATATTCCAAAAGGGGCTGTAGGCATCGGTGTGCGCCTGCTCATTAGGCTCATGGAGGAGTGGGTCAAGCAGTGATGAGTGATTTTAAGTGCGGAGTGTGGAGTTCGGAGCGCGGAATTGAAGAAAGAGAATGATTTTTACTCCGCACTCCGCATTCCCCCGGCCCGCCCAGCGTGGGTGCCGGGGCGGGCGCACTCCGAACTTCGCAAGCGTTCTGTTGCCTTGGGGGTAAATAATGTCGGATACGCAGAGTGAACTAAAACGATTGCAGCAATTGTTGGAAGTTCCCGAAAAGGCAGAGTGGGAGAAAACCATACAACTGCTTCTGCGACTGATGGGAGAAGACCCTAATCGAGAAGGGTTGCGCCGCACACCGCTTCGAGTAAAGAAATCCCTTCAGTTTCTTACTTCAGGCTACAAACAGGACCCGGCGAAGATCCTGAATCGATGTTTTAGGGTCAAGCAAGATGAAATGGTGATCGTCAAAGACATCGATGTTTTCTCGATATGCGAGCATCATCTATTGCCGTTCATCGGTAGGTGCCATGTTGCTTATATGCCCAAAGATCGGATCCTTGGCCTGAGCAAAATTCCTCGCCTGGTGGATGCTTTTGCCCATCGCCTGCAAGTACAAGAACGGCTTACTACCCAAATTGCAGAAGCGATTCAGGAACACGTTCGCCCGCACGGGGTTGCCTGTGTGGTGGAGGCCAGCCATTTGTGCATGATGATGCGGGGGGTACAGAAACAAAACGCCCGCGCGGTGACCAGCTCCATGCTTGGGGTTTTCCGCAGCAGCGAGAAAACCCGCTCCGAGTTCTTGACACTCATTCGTGGCAGCCTCGTCTAACTCTGGTAATTACTTTTTCTGTGTGCTGTGTGCTGTGTGCTGTGTGCTGTGTGCTGACTGCTGTTTGCTGTCTTGGTAGCGTCGGAAATGGGACTATGATAAAATACTCTTTGTTTTAGTGGGAGATGGATTGATGGCAGTTGAGAAAAAAGCAGCGACACAGTCCATTCGACCTGGCTCCCCGGCCCGCCTATCACAACTGCCGGGGCGGGCAGGACTGTGTCCCGAGCGAAGTCGAGGGACACAGCGGGCATTGGCCCAAGCCGGGGTTGTGACCGAGGCGATGAAG
>JACPAW010000070.1 GCA_016180605.1 Candidatus Omnitrophota bacterium
TGTCCTTAAGAATAGCGATACCGGGAAGCACCTTACCCTCCAAGAATTCCAACGATGCACCGCCACCGGTTGAAATGTGGCTCATTTTCTGTGCGAGTTTCAGTTGCTGTACACACGCAGCGGTATCTCCGCCACCGATAACCGTCGTCGCTTTCAATCCCGCAAGCGCTTCCGCAATGCGTCGACTTCCTTCGCAGAACCGGAGTTGCTCAAATACCCCTACGGGCCCATTCCAGACAACCGTTTTGGCATCGGAGAGCGCTTGAGTGAAAGTCTGAATGGTTCCAGGACCGATATCCACACCCATCCAACCTTCCAGGATATCGGCGGAGTCGATTCTCTTGACTTCACTTCCAGCATCCAATGACTGTGTGACCACATGATCTAAGGGAAGCAGCACCTGGACCTTCCGGGCAGAGGCAAGATTTAAAATTTCCCGGGCCAACCCGACCTTATCCGCTTCTAACTTGGAGGAGCCGATCGATCTGCCCTGTGCCTTCAAGAAAGTATATGCCATGCCGCCGCCGATTAAGACTTTATCCACTTTTTCTAAAAGTTTTCTGAGCACACCGATTTTATCCGAAACCTTCGCTCCTCCTAAAATCGCCACATAAGGATGCTCGGGGTTTGTCAATACAGAACCAAGATAGCGGATTTCCTTCTCCATCAGGAATCCCGCCACTGCCAGAAGGTGCCCAGCCGCTCCCTCAGTAGAAGCATGGGCCCGGTGCGCTGTCCCGAAAGCGTCATTGACATAAATCTGGCCAAGGCGTGCTAAAGCGGCGGCAAAAGCAGGATCGTTCTTTTCCTCTTCGGCATAGAACCGAAGGTTTTCCAGCAGTGCCACCTGCCCTGGCCGCAAGGCCTGCACGCGGGACTCGATTTCTGCGCCGATTGAATCCGGCAGGAATACCACTTCTTGGCGCAATAACTCTCCTAATCTCCTGGCGACAACCGCAAGGGACAATGAGGCTATTTTTTTGCCATCGGGACGGCCCAGGTGGCTCATTAAGACAATCGCGGCACCCTGATCCAAGCAATAACGAATCGTTGGCAAGCTTTCGCGGATGCGCGTATCATCGGTAATCGTACCGCTGGCCTTATCCAAAGGGACGTTGAAATCCACCCGGATCAAAACCCGCTTTCCACTGATAGAAATGTCTTTTACGGTCTGTTTCATTCTAAGAACCTATGCGTGCACTGCCGCAGCCTTTGCGGTTGAAGCGAAACCCCCAAGGCCTTTTTGAACCATGAATTCAATCAAGTCCACCACACGGTTGGAATAGCCCCACTCATTATCGTACCAACCAAAGGCCTTAACCAGATGCTTATCGATTACGGCGGTCATGGTGGCATCGAATATGCAGGAATGGGGGTTGCCGTTGAAATCCTTGGAAACCAAAGGTTCGGTGCAGTATTGCAGAATCCTCTTCATGGGTCCTTCGGAAGCTGCCTTGAAGATCCCGTTTACTTCTTCAATCGTCGTTGCTTTTTCCACTTGGCAGGAAAGATCCACGATCGAAACATTCGGCGTTGGAACCCGGATCGATAACCCGTCGATCTTGCCTTTTAATTCCGGAAAGACCACTCCCACCGTTTTGGCAGCACCTGTGGTGCTTGGAATCATCGAGAGAGCTGCGGCTCGGGCCCGGCGCAGATCCTTGTGGGTTAAGTCGAGCAGCCGCTGGTCATTCGTGTAGGAATGGATGGTAGTCATGAAACCGCGCAGGATCGTAAACCGCTCATGGATCAGCTTTGCCATGGGGACGACACAGTTGGTGGTACAGGAAGCGTTTGAGACCACATGATGCTTGGCAGGATCGTAAGATTTATCGTTGACCCCCATGACGATGGTGATGTCTTCGTTCTTCGCTGGCGCAGTAATGACTACTTTTTTGACTCCGCGGGTTAAATGTGCGGCGGCTTTCTCTTTATCCGTAAAAGCCCCGGTTGACTCAATCACCAAATCCACCCCCACCTGGTCCCATGGGATTTCCGCCGGGCTTTTGCCGGTAAAAAGCTTCAAAGCCTTTCCATTAACGCTGATCGTATCTTGCCCGGCTGCCACATCCGCTTGAAAAGGCCCTAAGATAGAGTCGTATTTCAAAAGATGGGCCAGGGTTTGAGGCGGAGTGGGAAGATCGTTCAGAGCAACAAACTCCAGTCCCGGGCGATTCAAAGCAGCCCGAAGGACATTGCGTCCAATGCGACCGAAACCGTTAATGCCGATACGAATAGCCATCTGGTCCTCCTTGATATATAAATAATTATACGGGTAATGCCGTCTCGCGCAGCAACTTGGCAGCCAACTCCGGTGGTGTGGGATTGATGTAAAATCCGGTTCCCCACTCGAAGCCGGCGGTCCGGGTGAGCTTAGGGATAAATTCCAAATGCCAATGGTATTCTTCCCGTTGATGTATTTCAATGGGTGCCGTGTGAATGATGAAATTGTACGAAGGGTCCTGAAGGACCACGCGCAGGCGAAGGAGCACTTCCTTAAGAATCCGGGAGAAGTCGGCTATTTGTTCCGGCTGAATTTGCGCAAAATCCCCATGGTGGTCTTTAGGCAAGATCCATAATTCAAATGGGAAACTCGACATAAACGGACAGAAGGCAACGAAAGACCGGTTTTCACAAACCATGCGCTCCTCATCCTGCAGCTCCTGCCGGACCATATCGCAGTAAGCGCACCGGTCTCGGAATTCAAAGTAGCGCTGAGATCCCCGCAGCTCTTCCTGCACCCGCTTTGGGATGATGGGTAAAGCGATCAGCTGCGAGTGCGTGTGTTCCAAGGAGGCACCCGCCGACAAACCATAGTTCTTGAAAATCAGGGTGTATTTGAGCCGCTTATCGCCCCTTAAATCGAGGGAACGCATTTTAAAAGCACGGATAATGTCCACTAGTTCCTCTTGCTTTAAGTCGGCCATCTGACGGTTATGATCCGGCGTTTCGATGATCACCTCGTGGGCTCCCACACCGTTGCACAGATCAAAGACGCCAATACCCCGCCTGCCCAGCTCCCCTTCGATGCGGAGTGCCGGGAACTTGTTGGAAACAACGCGCAGCTGCCATCCCGGTCCATTGACGGAAGAATCTTGAGGGCGCACGGCGTGGATTTCGGGAGGCGTCATCGATTCGTTGCCGTAACAGAAAGGACATTTGCTGGCACTTTGCGGATGGGTTTCTTTCTCAAACTCCGCAATACTGGCGGGCTCATCCGTATCGATGATATTCCAACGTCCCATAATCGGATCTCGTCGTAGCTCAGACATGACTATTACTCACACGAAAGCCTTGGGGCAAGGGACGTGGGACGTGGGACAAAAAACATGTCCCATGTCCCATGGCCCCTGTCCTAAAAGCATCACTCCTCCAATTTCGCATTAGTGCGTGGGAATAACGACTGGCTCGGCACTTATCACCGCTTCCCGCAAATACTTGGCCGACTCCTCCGGCGGTGTGGGGTTGATATAGAACCCGCTTCCCCATTCAAACCCGGCCACGCGGGTTAGGCGGGGAATAAGCTCGATGTGCCAGTGATAGTCCTCTTCGATTGTTTTCCAGTAGCCTACCTTGGAGTGCTGCTTGCGGAAAGGAGCCGTATGCAAAAGACAGTTATACGGAGGGTCATCGAGAACGGACTTCAATCGGCTTAAGACCTGCTTGAACATTCCAGCAAGATCATCCAATTCCTTAGGGGAAGTCTTGGAAAAATCGCTCTCATGCCGCTTCGGGATAATCCATAGCTCAAACGGAAAACGTGCCGCAAATGGGCATAACGCCACAAAGCCGGGAGAATCCAGAACCACGCGGGCTTTTGCTTCTTGCTCCTGCGACAACAGATCGCACGTCAAACAGCGTTCCTTATCTTCAAAATAGCGGCGAGTCCCCACAAGCTCTTCCTTGACGCGCAGAGGAACGACCGGCGTTGCAATTAACTGAGAGCGGCTATGCGGAATTTGTCCCGCACCGGCGATTGTCCCATAATTTTTGAACCAGAGCGCATATCGAAAACGAGGATCCTTTTCCAAATCAGAAATGCGGGTCATGGTGGCACCGAGTGCAGAACGAATTTGCTCAACCGGCAGGTCCGCCATATTGGCGATATGAACGGGTGTTTCCACGATGACTTCATGCGCCCCTATCCCGTTCATCACATCGTACATGCCCTTCCCACGGCGGTTCAATTGCCCTTCAATGCGCAATACAGGCTTAATACTAGGAATCACCCGGACGCTCCATCCGGGCTGGTTTTCGGTGGAACCATTGTTGTGGCGGACCGCCAGGATTTCTTTGGGGGTATGGGATTCGCGACCTTCGCAAAAGGGGCATTCCTCAGCAGGCATCTGCTCATGATGCGGGCTGATAAAATCAATCGGCCGCTTGGCGCGCTCCGTTGCGATGATCACCCATCGTCCAATCAGCGGATCTTTTCGAAGCTCAGGCATGTGTCACGGATCAGCACACAGCAATCAGCACACAGCACTCGGCACTCAGAAAATTATTCATTAGAGGCGTGGTGATTGGTTGTCACCATTTTTATGGGTCAAATCGGTCGCCAACTTTCAGTTGATGACCAGCAAGAAAATCCCGGACGCTCATTCGACGACTCCCTGCAAGCTGCAACTCCGTAATTCTCACGACCTCCGTGCCAGCTGCCACAAGCAATCCTTCGGGTTCCAATGCAATGACGGTACCCGGGGCCTCTTTCCTGGCTTCCGATCGATTTTCCACAGAAGCCCTCCAGATTTTAAGAAGCTTTCCCTGCCAATGGGTGCTACTACCGGGCCAGGGCTTAAGAGCTCTTATCTGACGGACAATTTCTTCTGCCGACTTCGACCAGAGGATCTGTCCCTGCTCCTTGGTCAACTTCGGAGCCAGGCTGGCCTGGGCTTCATCCTGGGGTCTTCCCTGGATCACACCCGCTGTAATTCCATCCAATGCCTGCAAAAGTTCTTCGGCTCCCAAGCGGGCTAACCGTTCGCTTAAGGCATCCGCGCATTCACCCGGATCAATAGGAACAGTCTTTTGCCGCAAAACCTCGCCAGCATCCAGCCGATCATTGAGCCGAAAAATAGTCACCCCTGTCTTCGCATCGCCTTTGAGCAGCGCCCAGGCAATGGGTGCCGAACCGCGGTAAGCCGGCAAAAGCGAAGGATGCACCCCGATCATCCCATAAGGGACAGCCTTCAAAAGCGCAGCTCCAATGATCTGTCCGAAATCCACCACCACTCCAATATCCGCTTTTGCGGTTCTCACCAGCTCTTCATCCGGACGCCGGGGCTGGACCAATGGGATTCCGACGCCGGGGCTGGACCAATGGGATTCCGAAACGCCCCGCGCTCTCTTTAACCGGTGAAGCACCCCGTATCAATCCTCGGCCTTGCGGCCGATCAGGCTGTGTGACGCATAATATAGGCCGATAAGAAGAACTGGCGAGACGTTCTAGAATGGCAACGGCAAAGGAACCCGTCCCAAAGAAAATCACGCGCATGCATGCGTCATCTGTCTTCGCGTTCGAACCCAAGGCCGGCGAAACCAAGGCAGCCGATCGATGAACAATCGTCCTTGCAAGTGATCCCACTCATGTTGCAGAACAATGGCTAGAAGCCCTTCCACTTCCATTGCAACGTTGCGACCGGATGCATCGAAACCACGGATGCGTATATGGCTGCTGCGCCAAACCCTCTCCCAGATATCCGGCAGGCTTAAACAACCCTCTACAATTCTCGCCCTACCCTTGATGGGCTCCAAGACCGGATTGATCCACACCAGTTCCTGGCCGCGCTTTTGGGAGGGGTTGGCCACGAACATCTGCACATCCAAACCAATCTGCGGTGCTGCAAGACCGATCCCATCATTCGCATACATGGTATCGATCAAATCTTTCGACAGCTTCCGGGTTGCCTCCGAAAACTCCTTTACAGGAAGCGCCTTCTTGCGCAACACAGGATGAGGTGCGATACACAGGCAGCGAATGCCCATTGATGTCTCGCAAATTAATTCTTTGTATTGTAACAGGATGCCGACGAAATGCAATGGAACACAGCAAGCCAAGCACACAGCCGCCAGCACACAGCACACAGTAAAAATTCCTGTCCTAATCTGTGTGCTGTGTGCTGGATACTGTGTGCTCAGTCTGTTTGCTGTCTGCTGTGTGCTGTTTGCTAGGGTCTCGGATGTCTGAAGTCTCTACAGGGGATCCACATCGATGCGGACGTGCACTCCATGGTAGGTGCGGTTGGGGCCTAATACGCGTTTTAAAACCGGGGCCACCGGTTTTAAAGTAATAGACTTAAGCAGGATGCAGGAGCGGTACACCTTCCGAAGGCGCGGGATTCGATGGGGTACCGGTCCTAAAAGATGCACTCCGCGCTTAAACAAGCCGCGCAATTCCTCCGCCAATCGGGATGCTGCGGATTCCACTCGGGACTTCGATTGAGACGCCAGTGTCATTTCCACCAGTCGAGAAAATGGGGGCAGATGCAACTGACGGCGCATTTGGATCTCCTCTGCATAGAACTTCTCATAATCATGCTTGGCTGCCGCTTGAATGGCATAATGATGCGGGCAATAGGTTTGGATCACGACACGCCCTGGCGAAGGCCCGCGCCCTGCCCTTCCTGCCATCTGTGTTAACAAATCAAACGTCCGCTCTCCGGAGCGGAAATCCGGAAGATTTAGCCCGGTATCCGCCGATACGACCCCTACCAAAGTCACTTCAGGAAAATCCAGCCCCTTGGCGATCATCTGAGTGCCAACCAACAGCCCGACCTGACGGGTGCGCACGGCCTCGTACAATTCGCGGTGGCTTTCTTTGCGCAGGGTCGTATCGCGGTCCATGCGCGCAATTGCCGCCTGCGGAAACAAACGGTGCAGCTCCGATTCCACGCGCTCCGTACCCATGCCTCGCAGAAGCACGTAGCCTTTCTTGCATTGCTCGCAGAGCGCCTTCGGCGATGACTGGAAGTTGCAATAATGGCAGAGCATCTGCTGGCGATCGGCGTGAAAAATAAGAGGCACCGCGCAACGCGCGCACCGAGTCACCGCCCCGCACCCTTTGCATTGCGCGACCCTCGCGAATCCCCGCCGGTTAAGAAGCAGCATTCCCTGTTCGCCGCGATCGACCACTTGCTGCAGCAAGCGTTCCAGCCGCGGGGAAAGCACCCCGATCCGGCGCTGGCCTAAGTGTAGGCGCATATCCACGATTTCAACCTCCGGCATGGGACGCTCAAAGATGCGCTGCGGCAGGTACACGAATCCTGCCGATCGCTTCTTGGCGGCATAGTAACTTTCAACCGAAGGAGTGGCACTGCCTAAAAGAACCACGGCCCCAATTTCGCGCGCGCGGGCAACGGCAACGTCGCGCGCATGATAGCGCGGCAAATCCTGTTGCTTATAAGCCGTTTCATGCTCCTCATCGATGACCACCAACCCAAGTCGTGTGACCGGAGCAAAAACCGCTGATCGAGCGCCGACGACCACACACGGATTTTCCATCATCCGCCGCCAGGAATCTGCGCGTGCGCGAATACTCATCCGGCTGTGCCAAACCATGACCCTTTCTCCAAAGCGCTTGCAGAACCGATCGACCGTCTGGGCGGTCAAGGCGATCTCCGGAATCAGGATGATCGCACTGCGCTTTTGCGATAAAGCATAAGAAGCAGCCTGCAAGTACAGTTCCGTTTTGCCGGAAGCGGTGACCCCGTGCACCAGAATCGTTTGGGAACGACCCTTGCTCATGGCATAGACAATCTTTTCCATGGCCTGCTTTTGGTGAGGGTTTAAGGAGAGCGGCTCTGGAGCCAGCACGAGGGATTCTGCGGACTCTGGCAGCAGAACAGGCTTCGAAGAAAATCGAAGGGCGCTCGGAACCATGACCGCCAGCGCCTCACCTAGACTGCAGCAATAATATTCCGAAAGCCACACAGCCAACGGCCAGCGTTCATCCGCAATCACCGCGATCGGGTCTATCACTCGCCGGATGAGCTTGAGCTGCTGGATGGGGCTTTTGGAAACGAGGCTGACTACAAAGCCGATCCGTTCCCGCTTGCCGAAAGGAGCCAAGACGCGCATCCCGCGCTGGATGGAATTCTCCAAGGCGGCAGGAATAAGGTAATGAAAACTGCGTTCTAGCGGCAAATTAAAGACGACTTCCGCGATAGGAAACATCTTCTTACGCTACAGGGGGCAAGGGGCACGGGGCGTGGGGCGAGGGAGCAGTTCTTACCCACGCCCCCCGTCTCCCGCCCCCTGCCCCTGTATTTCTAGCAGTTGCTTGACGCGCTTTAAGTCTTCCCAAGCGAATTTCTTTGCAGGCGGATTCCGCAGCAGATAGGCCGGGTGAAACGTGGGGATCACCGGAATCCCCTCATACTCCATCAATGTACCGCGGATTTTCGTAATCGCCACATGCGGACCCAACAATGCTTTTGCGGCAATGGCACCCAGCACACAGATCACGCGCGGCTGAACAATGGCAAGCTGGGCTTTAAGAAAGGGAAGGCAGGCTTCCATTTCTTCAGGAAGTGGAGTGCGGTTGCCAGGGGGGCGGTCTTTTAAGACGTTACAGATGTAGACGTCTTGACGCTTGAATCCCATGGCCTCGATCATTTTGGTCAAGAGCTGCCCCGCCGCCCCGACAAACGGTATTCCCCGCAGGTCTTCTTCGCGGCCGGGTGCCTCTCCAACGAAAACGAGTCTGGCGGAGGGACTGCCATCACTCACAACCGGATGCGTGCGCGTTCGGTAAAGGGGGCAGCGTTGGCAGAGGCTGACTTCCTTAGAAAGTTTTGCTAGTGCCTCGACTAGATTGAGTTGATCTATTGGTCCGCTCGGCACTAGTGCTGAGCCCGACTCATCAAAACAATCTGGTCGAAGCACTAGTTGTGCCTCTTTGGTGGGAGGACTTACTGGTTGCCCTTCCATAGAAGTCCGCTCCTTTGGCAAAGCGGAAATGCCAAGGGCATTGAGTCCCTCGATGTGCTGTTTCAAGGCCTTCGCCAACCGCGCGCGTTCGTTTCTCATCAACATAAACTCCAGTCTTGGGACGTGGGACACATGAGCGATACGAAGCTTTTGGGACATGGGGCGTGGGCCGTGGGACATGTCGTGATTTTTTGTCCCATGTCCCATGGCCCCTGTCCCAAAAGATTTCCCTGTCTCATGCTTACTGCTTCTCCAACAAGGGCTTCACGACGCGGAGGATGATTTGTTCGGCAGCATCCGCTCGACCCAGCCGTGACGCAGCAACGCGCATTTCTTCTAACCGCCCTGGGTTTTCCAGAAGCTGGCGTGTGGCCTGGGACGCTGCGGCAGGACCTATGGCCAGAACCGCCGCGCCATACTTTACGACATAATCCGCATTCGCACGCTCTTGCCCAGGAATCGCATGGTAAACAACACCCGGTAAACCGCAACCCAAGGCTTCACTCATGGTCAGTCCCCCGGCTTTCATCACGATCAGGTCGCTTACGGCCATGGCCTGTGCCATGGTATCAATGAAACCAAAAACCTGTATGGGGACTGACGTCTGCCAAGAGAGCCGATGAATGTATCGTTCTGTCGCCGGATCATCCCCACAGACAACCAAAAGTTGAAACGGTACTGCAGCTTGGGCGCTGATAAACAGCAATGATTTGACCACTGCGATAAAGGGACCTACCGTGCGTCCTCCTGCGGTTACCAATACGGTTTTATAACCTGGACGAAGCTGAAACCCCGCCCTCAAGGATTCTGTTGCCTGCTTGAGGCGGAAAGCAGGAGCAATGGGAATCCCTAACACGTGGAGCTGTTGCAGGGGAATTCCTCGGCTCTGGACAACGGCTGCGGTAAGTTCTGTGGCACAAACATACGCCTGCGCCTGCATGGATAACCAGAAACGATGCGGGTAAAGGTCGGTAATGACGACCACCAAGGAAGACTTAAGCCAACCGGCGCGCTTGCAGCTGCTGATCACATCAGCGGAGAAAAAATGGGTCACGATGACCACCTCAGGCTGGTGTCGGCGCAGGTTATCGATGAAACGCCTGGCCATCCATCTGTTCCAAACCCGACGGATCGGTTGAATGAATCCATAGACAGCAGGATCGTTGAGCCAATCGAACGCCCAACCCCATAGAATCGGTGCGTGGCGGACCAAGAGGTAGTACGCCTTAGGATAACTTCGGCGAAACCAGCGGGGGACGAACTCGAGCAAATCCTGACAAACGATATGCGCCTGAGGAAGCAGCCTTGCCGCTTCCTGCGCGATTGCCTCGGCAGCGCGGCGATGGCCCGCACCAGCCGTCACATAGCTAACCCAGATGGTCGGAGAGCCGTTTTGCTCCATCGTATTGGTTTTTACCTTGAGCCTTGGACCTTGGACCTTGTACCTTATACCCTTGATCTCAAGATGGCTCTAGTTGGGTTGTCTGAGCTGTCGGAAGGCGTCGTAGTATCCGGAAATTTTCACACGAAAGGGCAGAATATGCTCGTCGCGCTCGGTAATCTTGATACGCCGTAACGAGTACCGGTCGACTGCTCCTTTGGAAAGGGCACGGTTGGTGGTGCACGCGGCTAAATAACCCGCCTGCTTGGCCATTGATTGCACTCGTGGGGTAAAGCCACCCACCGGGTAACTTAAGAATTCCACCGCCTTGCCGATGCGCGACTCGATGATCCGTTTGGACTCCATAAGCTCTTGCGATAAATCCTCTTCTTTTACGAGCGGCAAATAGCTATGGTGCATGGTGTGGCTGCCAATGGTCATGCCCTGCTCTGCCACAGCGGTTAGCTGCTCCCAACTCGCGAAACCCGCAAGCCCCACCTCTGCCGGCGTGACAAACAATGTCGCCGGCAAGTCAAAGTGTTTCAGCAGCGGCCAGGCAATCCTTGGAATTTCCTCATAGCCATCATCAAAGGTAATCACGACACTCCGGCGGGGCATGCGCTCTGACCGATCCAAGCAGCCACTGAGCTCATTGAGGCTGATGACGCGATAGTGATGGTGAACCAAAAACTCCAACTGGCGCTCAAAGGTTTCTGGCGAGACGGTAGGGACATGATCGGATTTCAATGCACCCACTCGATGATAAGCCAATATCGGAATATGATAACCCCATCGACTCATACCGCACTTTTCTCCTCTGGGCGAGTGGCAATGACCAGCACATAGCGCGCGAACATCTTTGCCTCATCCTTTGTCAACCGCTCCAATTCATACCACTGCTGGCGCTGATCTTCGCTTAACTTTGCTGGTTGAAGGCCGCTGAGCCAAGCCAAGCGGTCGATCGGGTAACTCGCCAGCCAACGAAGCCCCAATGAGGCATACAGGCTCCGCAGCTGATTCTCGTCCTGCCAGTTATAATACTGACTATCCCGAAAGGGACCTTCGCTTGTTTGCATGACCTTCAATGCCTGCGGCACGTCAGAACAACGCAGCGCTTCCAAAAGATAATAGAATTTCGGACGGTGCGAGACACACAATAATCCTCCTGGCCTTAATACCTTGGCCAGAACAGCAAGCATGGAACGGTACTGCGGGCTTAAATAAATCACTTCGCTGCAAATGACGACATCAAAACGCCATTCGGGGTGCTGCCTTAAAACCTCTAGCATGTCTCCCTTGGCCAACGCCACCGAAACGCCCGCCTGCTGGGCATGGCGCTTGGCGCGGCGCAGCGCAAAACCCGAGGTGTCTACACCGGTAACCGTGTAGCCCATCCGGGCAAAAGGAATCATGAGCCTTCCCGTCTGACAACCCGCTTCCAACACCGAAGCAGGAGGCTGGATTTGAGCCTGAGAGAGGTGTTCTTGGATCCGCTCCACATAGAGACGCGCGTAAAGCGTTTCGTTGGTATCCACGTACATATCATAGTAGTCGGGATCATAATCTGCCACGGCGCGCAGAAATTTACGGGCAGCACGCTGCATCAAAGCATCCTGTCTCTTTTCATTGCCTTCTCGCACAACGCCAAGACACGCACGACATCCAACGCCAGCTTCGTGCCAAAACGGGAACGATCCCCTCCGCGCAGACCATCGATAAAGGTAAGAATGGCCTGGGTTAAAGGAGTGCTCCGGGAGGAAACCGGCAACGTTCGCGTCTTAGCCATGGATGCCATGCCCTCTTCTTGATAGCGCCGGGAAAAACGAATCGCTCTGGATGTCAGCGCAGGAATAGCCTGGTTGTTCCAGACGTAAAGACGATTTTCCGTCACGACACCCAGAAGACGATGCTTCTGGGCGGTCAGCGATCCGGTTTGGATCCAAGCGCTGACTCCTCCAGGAAAATCCAATCTTAAACTGACTTGCTCGGAGAACCCAGCATGACCTTCCAAAGAACCAAGGGCAAATACTTTCCGAGGAAAGCTACCTAACAAATCCAGGCAGAGGCTGACATCATGGGATCCCCAATCCCACAAAGCGCTGGTTTGCGATCTGAAAGGACCAAAATTACCCGCATCTGAAAAAATCATCCGGATCGATTGGCCTTTTTCCTTTAGGGTATCTGCCAAAACCGCATAGGCTGGACTAAATAAAAGCGTATGGTCCACCAAGACGGGAATACCGGACCGCTTGCTCTGCAGGTGCAACTTTTCGGCAGTATCCACATCCAAGCACAGCGGCTTCTCCACCAGGCAGGGCTTGCCTGCCTCTAAAGCAGCCTTCACGATGGCCGCATGAGTTGGCGCAGGAGATGCCACAATGACGGCATCGCATTCGGAACGAATGAGCTTTTTCCAATCCGAAACCACTTCCACCGGATAACCCAAAATAGCTGCCCGCTTTGGAAATCGGGTACAAAGATGCGTGACGCGACAGCGGCTGCGCAGTGGTGCCAATGTACGCAGGTACACCTGGCCCCAGCACCCAGCCCCGATGAGACCCACCCGAAGCACAGAGGGCATCTCAGCAATCAGAGATAGCAAAATGGCAAGCGACAAGAGCAACGCGTTTGGGACAGGGGCCATGGGTCATGGGACAAAAAATCACGACATGTCCCCCCGGCCCGCCATTCGTGACTGCCGGGGCGGGCACGGCCCACGCCCCATGTCCCATGTCCCAAAAGTTTCGTATCGCTCATGTATCCCATGTCTCAACTCTGTGTGCTGTTTGCTGGATACTGTGTGCTCAAACTTGACTTCCCGTGTAGCACTTCTCTGCCCATCCCATAAATCGCTTCAAACCTTCATGGAGAGTCACGCAAGGCGCATAGTTCAGCTGATGCGCTGCTTTGGAGATATCCGGGCAGCGGCGCTGCGGCTCATCGGCAGGATAAGTGTCGGGATATTCGCGCGTTTGGACTTCCAGAGGACGCCTGACCACGCGCTGCAATTGTTTGGCAAGATCCAGCATGGAAACTTCAGGCACCGGATTGCCGATATTATAGGCTTGACCGGGAGTTCCGTTTAAAAGCGTTTTGACAAAACCAACGATAGCATCCGTCACGTAACAGAAAGTGCGCGTCTGGCTGCCATTTCCGTAGACGATCAGCGGCCGTCTGGCAATGACGCGGCTGGCAAAATTGGGCAAGACCCGGTAATCGGTTTCCTGCATGCCCGGACCGTACACGTTGAAGGGACGAACCATTTTGGTAGGAATACCGTAACGCTCATGGAAGATCAGGCATAACGTCTCTCCAAGCCTTTTGGATTCATCATAGCAAGCACGCGGTCCAAGACAGGAGACATTGCCCCGGTACGATTCCGGGGTGGGAACATGCTGCGGGTCGGGATCTCCGTAAATTTCGCTGGAACTAAAGAACAAAAAACCTTTCAAGGCGCGCTTCATCCCCAACTGCAACATTTGTTTCGTACCCACCGTGGCCACTTCCAGCGTTTCGAGCGGATACTTGCGGTAATAATAGGGGCTGGCAATTCCCGCTGCCTGGATCATATAATCCAATGGTTCATCGAACTCCAGCGGCTGCACGATGTCGTGGGAGATAAAGCGAAAACCATTGCTCTGCTGAATCCGAGAGCCGAGTTTGCCGCTGGTGATCAAGTTATCGAGAATGATGACCCGACAGGATTTGCGAAACACCTGATCGTTCAGGTAGCCAAAAAGGGTGCTGAAATACCTTCCCAAGAAACCTGCCCCGCCGCACAAAAGGACGGTGCGCCCTTCCAGCTGCAGTGCTTCTTTTCCCAAACCCTCAACAATTTCTTTGATGTCTCCGGGCAGGCAGTGGGCGAGACTCTTCGTCCTGGTCGTCTTCGTACGCACACTCATGTGTATCTCCCTAAATCACTTCAACGCAAGGCAGAGGGATAATGAAATGCCCGCCTGCCTGTTGAAAAGCACTGTGCTTGCGCATGACCGGCTCCGAGAAATTCCAAGCCAGAATCACCAGATAATCAGGCTTTCTGGATGGATCATACAGAGCGGATGCCGCAACGACCGGGATATGCTGCCCTGGCGTATAGAGGCCCTGCTTCCATGGGCTGTCATCAATGATGTAATCGAGCGCCTTTGCATCCAGTCCAAAATGGTACAGCAGTGTCGTTGCCTTTGCAGGGGCTCCGAAGCCTGCAATTTTCTTCCCTTCGGATCGAAGTTTCGTCAATAGCGCCCTGAGCTGTTCCTTGCGCTGCTCAATGTCTTCGAACATCTTTCGAAACGTATCGGATCGGTGCAGGCCAAGCTCCTCCTCCTGGGCGATCAAATCTTGGAGGTGCCTGCTGCATCGCCAAGGCCCACCGCGTCGTTGCACGAAGCCCCGCAAAGATCCGCCATGAGGGGAAACTCGCTGGGCATCCACCAATTCCAGGCCGTGTCTCTCAAAGAAACCAACCAGCGGCTTAATCGAATGGTAGCTGAGATGTTCGTGATAGATCGTGTCG
This sequence comes from Candidatus Omnitrophota bacterium, assembly GCA_016180605.1. Lineage (GTDB taxonomy): Bacteria > Omnitrophota > Gorgyraeia > Aquiviventales > Aquiviventaceae > JACPAW01. The sequence continues at coordinate 14,826 of JACPAW010000070.1, forward strand.
AATAAGGTTTTTTCGAACACATCCCGCAGGTAGGAAACCTCGAAGGTGAATAAACCATCCTCCCGCAAAAGGTCGGCGATGCCATCCGCAATCGAACCTAAATCGTCCGCATGAGCGAAGACATTATTGGCAACGACCAGCAAGGGCTGCCATCCTTGCTCTTTGAGCCGTGCAGCCAGCGTCTCATCGAAAAACTCCGTCCGCGTCTCGATTCCCTGGCGGTTTGCCTCCATGGCGATGGACCGTGCAGGATCTACACCCAAAACGGTCATCCCGGCTTCTTTAAAGAAGCGAAGCAGCGTGCCATCGTTGCTGCCGATTTCCAGAACTTGGGAGCCTTTTGGCATATTCATCAAGCGCCGCATCTGTTCTGCATATTGGCGGAAATGCTCCACGAAAACGGGTGACGTGGAGGAAACGTAGACGTAGTCGCGGAAGAGAACCTCGGGATCGACGATATCGAGCAGCTGCACATGCCCACATTGGGTGCATAGGTGCACATTCAGGGGAAATCGCTCTTGAGGCAGGTGGCGTTCATCCGTCTTGACGAAGGCGTTAGCCGGTGGGGTCGGTTCCAGGGAAAACAGCAAATCGAGGTTCTTTCCTGCGCAAAGCCTGCAACCCGTTCGCGTCCGCATGGCCGTGCGCAAAACAGCACTCATACTTTTTCCCGCGATGGTTCTATTTTTGCAAAGGGCGGCACCCGGACCGTATCCGCTTCGTAATGGGGCATGTCGCGGTTATTTCGAGCAAAGACGAAAAGCACGGAGTCTTCAGTAAAATACATCACATGCTCATATAAGGCAGGGGTGTAGAACAGCTCTCCAGCAGAGATGACCCGCTTTTCGATCGGGCCGCTTCCTCCAACCGGACGGTGGTAATACACCATGCCGCCGGATTGCAACCAGCAGTAGTGATAATCGGTTTTATGGTAGTGGTTGCCGCGGATCGCTCCTTTTACGGACCGGATGACCGCAGCACTGGCAAACGGAGCATCGATGAGATTAAGAATCTCTCCGCGCTCATCGATAAACGGCGGCCGGATATCTATTTTTATTTTAAACTCTGGACGAATGGTTTTCATTATATCACGCGAACTCTGCTACCTCTCGCCTGTCGGCTACCGCAGCGGTCGATGGCTGGCTCACCATTTTTTCCCAATATTTGGCCCAGAAGATCATGTGAAGATAGGCATGCAATAGAGCGAAAACCAGCCCGTGCCAACCCTCCTTCCGTCCGTGGTTCTTTACATAGGATTTCCAGAACAACTTGACGGGGCGCCACAATAATTGGTAGACAAGAACCGAACCGGAAACAGGCCCCTCTTTTTCAAAACGAATACCCACCTCGACACTCGTATAGCGATTCTGCCGTTCGACAAACTGGGTCAGGCTGGTACAAGGGTAATGCTCTATTTCCGCGCGGATGAAGCCAACGGCACCATCCACTTGAAGCTGCACATGGATCCCCTTGCCCACGCAGCGCGCCCGCTTTCTGCGGAAAAGAACCAGATGCCTATGATACCAGCCGCCAAAGCGCATCGCACGTCCAAGAAAAAAATTCTTGCGCATGATCTCGAAAGCATCGTAGGTGCTTGGATCCTGCAGGGTTTCATCGATTGAGCGCTTTAGGGCCGGGGTCACCACTTCGTCTGCGTCAATGTGGAGAATCCATTCGCTCAGGGCTGCCTGGCTGCCCCGGTTCCATTGTCGGTCGTGATTATCCTCGCTGGCATGACAAAATACTTTGTCGGTGTAGCGCTTGGCAATTTCCACCGTTTGATCCGTGCTTTGATCATCGATCACGACAATCTCATCCGCCCATCCTACGACCTGATCCAGGCAGGCAGCCAGGCGAGATTCCTCGTTTTTTGTCATCATTACCACGGAGAGCGTCGCTCGTCGCTGAGATTGAGTAGCAGCGACAGGACCCGCCGCCGTAGGCTTCTCGACACAGACCTCTGATGCTTCACAGGCTTCCCAATATTTTGCCCATTTCAGAAAATGAACCCACGCATAGAGCAAAGAGAAAATAAGACCGTACCAACCTTCTCGCCAACCCTGCTTCTTTACGTAAAGCTTCCAAAATAGCTTCAGGGGCCGCCGGCTGATTTGATAGCGCACCTGATCCGCGGGAAGTTTTCCTTGCTGCTCGAGCATCTCCTGCGCTTCAATAGCCGTGTAGCGATTGTGCCGTGAAACGAATTGTTCCAGGCTGCTAAACGGACGGTGCTCTAAAGCTGCCTCCAACACTCCCATTGGGCCATCGCAACGCAACAGGTGATGCACCCGCCCTTCAAAGCGAGCGCGGCCCTTCCTGAAAAGGTGGGGATAATAGTGGTACCAGCCGCCAAACCGCATGGGGTGCCCTAGAAACCAATTCTTGCGCCGGAACTTGTAAGCATCAAAACAAGAACCTTCGCGCAGAATCTTCTCAATTTGTTCACGCAGTGGCGCGCTGACGGCATCATCGGCATCGAGCTGGAGAATCCAGTCTTTGGTGGCCGCGTCGTTTCCGATATTGCGCTCCTGGCCGAAATCCCCTGAAAAAGGATGAGAGATGACTTTCGCACCGTAACTCCGGCAGATTTCAACCGTTCGATCGGTACTCTCGCCATCGACTACAATGATTTCATCGGCCCAGCCAATGCTTTTCAGGCAACGCTCGATCCGGGTTTCTTCGTTCTTCGTCAGGATGACGGCAGATAGGGCCGCACGGCTCTGAACAGTAGTCGAGACGGGTGCCAGCGCAGAAACTGCAAGCCGCCGGCTTCTGGGAAAGGGGATCGACCGCAGAAAATGGGTGGCGTAGAGACGTACTAACTGTGAAGCGTAGAGTAAAAGCACTTGGCCTTTCAGCTTGCTTAAACCATGTTTTCTATCGATGAAGTTGTAAGGCACCTCCTGGACATCGCGGACACCCGATGCAACCAAAAGCTCCAGGAGAATTTTGAAACCTTGAGCCTTTAAGACAAACGCACGTGCTAACTCCGTGGGACAAGCAAAGTAACCGGAAGTCGCATCGGCGACTGGAACCAAAGGGCGCGCCAGCCAATTCGCCGCACGCGATAGGATTTGCCGCCGCAGCGGCCATTGGCGCACGGAAGCTCCTGGCACATAACGGCTGGCAACCGCTAACGCCCGACCGCTTCGTAGAGCACGCACCAAATCCGGTAGAATCTCGGGCGGATGGCTTAAGTCCGCGTCCATCACCCCGAAAAGATCCCCGCGCGCTTTAGACAGCCCTAAACACACAGCCCCTGCCAAACCCTTTGAGGGGTGACACTCCAGAACCTGAGCCAGCACCCAATCCTTAAGAAGACGCCGCGCTAAACCAGCAGTCCCATCTCTGGATTGCCCATCGACTATAATCAGCTCCATCGGCTCGTCCAATTGCTGCCGTACGAGATTGAGCCTTGACAGCAGCGATTCGATGTTTTCGCGCTCTTGATACGTGGGAATGACGATGCTAAGCATCGGATATGCTACAATGCAAAAAATCCATGAGACGGCTGAATCCTTTAAAATGGCCAGCAGGCATCTGGATAGGCCTCATTGGCATCGTTTTCCTTCTGCGCTTTCCTCTGCATTTCCTTAACTCCGATAACATTTTCTTGATGGATTTCGAAGTCTATCGGACCGTGGCCCAACGCGTAGCTTTAGGAGAAGCCAGCACCCTTTATACCCCAACCTCATCGGTTGTCATGCTGTTTAAATATTCCCCATTGTGGGCTCTTCTCTTCTTGCCCTTAGCTTGGATACCCGCGCATGCGAGTGCCATCGTCTGGATGATGCTTACGGTCTTATGGCTTTGCCTATTGTGCTACGTAGCCTGGCAGCTTTGCAGCACCGCAGACTTTCGCCCCCCTGGCTGGATTATTCTCGCGGCCGTTTTGCTTCTTGTTCGCTCTCTTTCTGCAGAATTCTTAAACGGCCAGGTGGACCTGCTGTGGGCGCTTCTGGTCTGCGCTTTTTTACTCTTTAGCATCAAGAAAAAAACAGCACTTGCCGGGCTGTACTTGGCGTTAGGCATATCTCTGAAATTACCGGCACTTCTTTTCTGGGTTTATACCCTTTTTCGAAGAAAATTTCGCTTAGCCACTGCCACTCTGGTTTGGTTCTTTTTTCTCAACGCCGTTGCAAGTCTCATCTTGCTGCCCGCTAAACCATGGCATCTTGCCAAAACGTGGCTCGATGTTTTAGCTTCCAGCGGCCCTTCCCGGGCTTTTGAAATCGGAAACCAGTCGCTTCTGGCATTAGCAGGAAGATTCCTGTCTGCCGATGGTTATCACCTGAATATCTTAAGCCTTACTCGAAGTTCCGTGACGGGCATTGCCTTGATTGTCTTTGTCTTCTTGTTCGCCATCGTCATTCTTCCGCGCCAGAGCCCCCTCGATGAAAAGAGACGATCCGTTTTTGATGGCGCGTTACTGACTATCTTAATGGTGCTTGGGTCGCCAACGGTTTGGGTCGCCACCTATTCCGTACTGCTACTTCCCGTCATTCTGGCGATTGCTTATTTTATTGAGCGCCGCCATCGTTTATGGCACTCCAAAATCGCTATTGCTTTTGCTGCAGCCCTGATTCTCCTGAGCTTGATGACGCACAGCTCATTTTGGAAAGCTTTTGGCATCCGGTCATTTCGAACGGAATCTTATGTCTTCCTCGTCTTAATGGTCCTTCCCTGGTTCGGCTTGGTGCTTTTTAGTTTTCTGTACTGGCTGCGTTTTAGGAAACAACGCCTTACCGCTTAAGCCTTAAGTATTTCCGGTAACTCGACCACTGGTATTGGGCTGCCATCCGTGCCACGAAAAAGCCAAGCTCCCCTTCGCGAAAACCCTGCTTGAACAACCAGGTTCTCAAGAATCGGTCGATTGTGCGCCACAAGGCTTTTCCCAATGGTACTTTCCTTCCGTCCGTAAACCACTTTTGCGCTTCTAAAGTGGTATGACGGTCCTGTTTTGCAATAAAGTCCTGCCGATTGCGATAAGAAAGGTGAACCAGGTCATGGCTTAGAGCGCCCCAAGCCTTATCGGAAATCGCCCGTGGGTGAACCGTCGTTTCCTCCCATCGGAATACGCTTCGTTTAAAGAGCTTCATCTGCGCGCTGGGATACCAGCCGCCGAAACGCACCCAGCGGTCGCCAATGAAATTTCGTCGCGGGATGCAATAGGTCTCATAAGGGGTCTTTCCGCTAAAAAGAGAACGGATCTCCTTGGCAAGCTCCGCAGTGACGCGTTCATCGGCGTCCAGGCTCAGAATCCATTCGTGGCGCGCCTGGGCATAAGCCCAGTTGCGATGCTTGCCTTCGATATCCATCTTCCGGCGTACCACCTTTGCCCCGAGCGACTCGGCGATAGCAGGGGTATCATCCGTGCTCTCGTCATCTACCACGAGAACCTCATCCGCCCACGCAACGCTTTCGATGCAATCACGAATGCGGTGAGCATCGTTTTTGGTAAGAATCACCACAGAGAGCGCAACTTTTTCCATGTCGCTTCTATTGCATGAGGATCTTCAGATACGACGACAGCCCCATGCCACCACTGCAAAGAACACATCATTCGCTGCCAAGCGGGGTCTTTGCTGATAATGATGTCAAATCGTTTTTTCCGCCGCATGAGAATTCGCATGGCCGAATGCCAAGAAGAAAACAACGGTGGCACCGCGTGCCAATGAATATCCGCATGCGGGGTAAGATCAACCGATCGAAAGAGCGCATCCCGAACCGAATCTTTACCTGGGCTGTAGACATACAACAAGGTTCGCTTCCTAGCCCATGCCACCAGCTCCTGAAGAAAAGAACGTAAATCGTCGGAACCCAGGATGAGCGGATTCTGTCGCTGCCAGGCAATTCTCAGACGTCTCCCCCACTTTTCACGCAACCAATCTCGGTTACGGGCAAATAAAGCCTCTCGCTCGGGCATCTTTCGAACCGTCTTGTGTTCCGCATGGTAGACATAGGAAGCCTCGGCGACGACATTTTGAAACCCGGCTTCCGTAGCCCGCATGCAAAAATCCTCATCCTCGAAGAAAATCCGCTCCACCTCCTCGGTCAAAGGCCCGATGCGATCGAGGAGCTCACGCTTGATCAGAAAACAAAAACCGATGCACATCCCCACTTCGGTGTACTCGCCATGCTGCGCTTTCAGAGCCATGGCGTGATCATTGAGGGATACGCCGCGTGCCGGAAAATTACCGAGGGTGCTGCTGGCGGGGTTGACGACCCCGATTACCGGATTGCTCCTGGCAACCGCAATCATTTCAGAGAGCCAACCGGGAGTAAAAACAAGATCGTTGTTCAAAAGACATACGAAGGGTGCTGATGAAGCACGGATGCCCCGGTTCATCCCTTTGGGAAAACCGGCATTGGTTTCATTTTGCAGCAACACCACTTCTTGGATGGCTCCTTGCGGCTTTACCGAAGAGAGAAATTGGCGCACGGCAGGTTCGCTTCCGTTGTCTACGATGAACAGGCGGCAGGGCATATCCGTTGTCGCAAAGAGACTCTCCAAGCACGGCCGCGTCTCCTCGAGATGGTTCCAACTCAGTAGCACCAGATCGCAAATCGAATTCATTGTTAGAGGTTGGAAGCTTCCGCCCCTTAGCCGCGGGTTAAGCCGCGCACTTCCAGTTCCTTTGCTGCCTGCTCCACACGGTCTTCCGCTTCAACGGTCTTGCCCCAGGCGACAAGCTCCCCCAAACCTTGCTCCAGCGTAACCGATGGAGAAAAACCAAGAGCGCGAAGGCGGGAAATATCCGCGTAACAGTGGCGGATATCTCCGGCACGGTATTTGAGCGTAATATCCGGTTGAACCCTTATTTCGTAAAACTCCGACAGAAGCATCGCGATGCGACCGATAGAAACCGGAACCCCTGTTCCGACATTAAACGCTCCGTAATCCGCTTCCATCTTGCTTAAAACCAGAAGATTCGCCTGCACGATGTCGCGCACATGGATGAAATCCCGGCTTTGCTCACCGTCTTCGAAGACAATCGGCGCATGATGATTCTTGATCCGGGAGGAAAAAATGGCACAAACCCCCGTGTAAGGATTGGAGAGGGATTGCCGCGGCCCGTAGACGTTAAAATACCGAAGAGCCACCGTTGGAATCTGGTAGTTGCGCCCAACGGCCAGGCAGAGTTCTTCCTGATCCCGCTTGGAAACCGCGTAAACCGAGGTGGGAATAAGCGGTTTTGTTTCCGGAGTCGCCACCGCGGGTACTTTCCGCTGGCATTGCGGACAGCACATTTCCCAATCACGCTCTTTTAGCTGCTTCAAGGGCCGCAAAGTGGGGCAGACCAAACCACAGACCTCGCAGCGGTATTGCCCTTCCCCATAAATGCTCATCGAGCTGGCCACGATGAGCTTCTTTAATGGCAGGCGCTCATTGACGATCACATCCAAAAGGGTGGCAGTTCCTAATACGTTGGAGGAAACATAGCGTTCGATTTCGTACATCGACTGTCCCACCCCAACCGCCGCTGCCTCATGGAAAACCACCTCCATTCCCTGCAGGGCAAGTTTTAAGGCTGCGCGATCGCGCACATCGGCAGAGACATATTCCGCCTTTGCATTCAGATAGGAGGGATGGCTGTTCCCATGCACCTGGGGTTCGAAATTATCCAGAACGCGTACGGTATGGCCCTCCTTTAAGAGGGCGTCTACCAAATGCGACCCAATGAAGCCTGCTCCACCGGTTACAAGAATGCGCATGAAGAAATCTCCTGTGGCAAAAGAGGTACTGGGATACCCAAGCGTTCTCCAACTCTTTTGAGCAATTGGCACAACCGATGCGTGTAGGTGTGCCTTTGACGCACGATGGCACTTCCTGCTCTTGCAATCGCTTGCCGCTTTTGCGTGTGGTTAAGGTAGTAGTCGATCGTATCCAACAACTGCTGCGGTGAGCGATAGAATACCAAATGTTTTCCCTCCTCCAACCCTAGTTGAGAAAACTCATTTCCGCGCAGCGCATTCGTCACCAACAGCGTCTGTGCTGCAAGCACTTCGAAAACGCGCATATTCACATCATTGGCGATGGAATAATTAAAACCAATCCGGGCCTGGCCGTAAATACGGCCCAGCTGGGTAAAATCCGCGCTGCCGATAAAGCTGTTCGGATAGCGCTCGCGAAGCATCTGAAGATAAAACTTCCGCGGCAAGCCGCCGTCGTTTCCCACGAATGCCAAATCCCAGACCTGCGCTTGGCCTTGGGGCGAATGTACGGAAAGATCGCAGCCAACCGGAAGCCATTCCGCATTGCGCAGCCGATGAGCAGCACTTTTGTGACAGCAAAAAACCAACTCGTAGTCCTTTGCCATCTGCCGAATCTTCCGCCAACTGTGCGGCAAATGGGTGTCGATGGCATAGAAAACAGCCGGATGCAAAGCACTCGGAAGAGGCTTCAGGTAATCATCCCCATGATCGATGCGCAGATACAGGTCAAACGCTTTAGGAATCTGCGATGCCTCTTTCAACCACCAGTGCTCTACCTGAAGCCCCAGTTCCTTGGCAGCACGCTCGAAATAAGTTCCGGTTGTATCCGGACGGGTTTTATCAAATATGAGAGCAATCCGCATACTTCTGAAATTCATCCCAAGCAAAACGTTGATTGCCCCTCCAGAACACATAGCCTTCAGGGCTCATTTCCACTCGAAAAAGACCCACCCCTAAGCAAGCGGCCATGGGCCAAAGGCGATTGAAAGCACGTTCATTATCGACCAGAATCGCGTGAAGATTGCCCGTGAAGCGAAACCAGAAAGCCGACACCCAAACCCAGGGCCAGAAAAGCCGCCGCGGAATGCCCAATAAACGGATATTGGGCCGTGGCGCGATCAGGTTCAAAACGGAACGGTCTAACCATCCCTTGACGAGATGGATGAACTCCGTGCTTGAAAGCCTGGAATCCAAAGAACATTCGCGCTGCGCTTGCCAGCCTCGCTCTACCAAAGACAACACCAAAGACTTGGGGCTACCCTTCGACATGGGCATGATCGGTAACCTCTTTATCGTTTAGCAACTCCACACAAGCCTCCAAAACATCATCCGGTTCGATGTGTGTCAGGCACGCACGCTCGTAAGGGCAAGGGGGCAGCCGGAATTCATGATAGCAGGGACGGCAGCGTAGTTCATCTTGCTTGATCACCCGGTGCCTGGAATTATCATAAGGATAAGGGCCGTAAACCAAAGGATCCACCGGGCCAAAGATGGAAACGGTTTTCACCCGCTGGCTCACCGCCAAATGCAAGGGCCCGCCATCGTTGCAAATCACCAGGGAGAGCCGAGCCAAAAGGCTCACAAACTGCCCGAGGCTAGTCTGGCCGCTTAAGTCGATGGAAGGATAGCGCATCAGGTGAGCCACTGTTTGGCAAACCTTCTGGTCGGAAGCCTCTCCGAATAAAATCACCTGGGAATGATAATGCTTAGCCAAGAAATCTCCAACCGCTGCAAAGCCCTCAAAGCTCCAGCGGCGAAAGGGCGCATCCACTCCCCAACTGACTCCCCCAGCGGGAACAATCCCCACCAAAAGGGGCAAAGGCGCAGAGACATGATGCTGCAGCCACTCTTGCGCCCATTGCTCATCCGACTCATCCGTGTTCAATTCCAATGACGTCTCTGTCAAGTTGATTCCCAAAAAACGCAGAAGCCTTCGGTAGTATTCCACGACATGCACGTCATGATAGCCATCGATTGTCAGAAACTCGCTAAGAAAACGTCCGCGCTTTCGGTAATTGAAGCCCACGCGGCGCTTGACTCCAAGCAGTGCCAGCAGAAAACTGTACCGCTCTCCTAGAGAAAGATCCAATACGATATCGAAGCGCGCCGCATGCAAGCGACGGCTCAAGCTCCAAAGCAGGTTTAGACCTTTCCAGAAAGAATGCTGCCACAATCGGACGAGTTCATCTTTCTCGTAAATGAAAAGCTCATTGAGATGCGGATTGGATTTTAGAATCCGCTCCGTCCTTCGGTTGCAAAGATAGCCGATGGTGCCATTCGGAAACGCCAAGCGCAAAGCACGGATCAGCGGGGTCGTAAACAAAACGTCTCCGATGCCAAACGGGTTGACGATAAGGATCCGCATCGAATTAAAAAGGGTGGCTCATTTTATATACGGCTGCAGCTGTTCCAGTACGTCTTTCGTTGAAATCTCTTCCATCGAAGGTCTGCAAATGATCGAGTGATTCTTTCCCCAAGGGCCCCATCGCACCGGTTGCGTGGCTCTCTGCTGGGTGCTGAATAATGCCAAAACGGGAGTCCCTACGGCAGCGGCAAGATGCATGGGACCGCTATCGGTTGAAATCAAAAGGCGGGAAATTTGCAGCAAGCCCGCTAATTGGCGCAAGGTAAGCTTTCCGACGAAAACCGCCACTTGCCGCTTGTCAAATACAATAGAGGAAACCCGCGAAGCATTTTCTGCTCCTCCGATGACGACAAGCTGCAGCTTATGCTTCTCCACCGCTTCACGAACGAATGAGTCGCACCGCTCCAGGGACCATTCCTTTTGGGCATTGGAGCTCCAAGGATGGAATACGATAAATTCCGGATTGGAAAAACCGTGCTCTGTTAAAAGACCCCGAACCTGGGCCTGTTCTGCGATCAATGGAGGGAACTGCCATGCGGGCAGACGTCGCGCAAGTCCGAGTGTTTCAATTAGATCCAGATTATACTCGACCTCATGCCGCTCGCCAAGCGACTTGCAATCCTTAAGACGATGAGTCAAAAGCCGCCCCCATTTCCGGCAATACCCTACTCGCAGCGGAATACCGGCTAAGGAAGTAGCCAGGTGAAGCTCTTTCATCGGATTAGAAATAATCGCCACATCGAAGTGGTGCGGTTTAAGCTGGCGTATTAAATGGATGCAGCGCTGCCACCATGCGCCACCCGGCTCTGAAGTAGTCATCACCTCATCCACGAATGGGAGCAAAGGCTCCCCGATGCGGTTGAAGGAAACGAAGATTTTCATCTTTCTCTCCTCTCGCCGGTTTTTTATTTAGCCTTTCGGCTAGACAAGCGAGACGGCTATAAATCCGTTCCTTAACAGGAATTATTCAAGCGTTTCCGAGTGCCGTAAGTCCGGATGCGCTTCCCATCAAGGGGAATCTTTAAAGAACTATCCTACTCTGAGCCGACGAACACAATTATTCGCAAGCTCGGTGTAGGAGGGAAAGTTTTTTAAGCTTTCCGGGTCCAGTACAATAATGCCAGAGGTCCTTACAAAGGAGGCATGAGGTATCATCAAATAGTGAATACCCCACATGGGATCGTTTGGCTCTAAGATCAACAGCCGGCCAGGATACAAAGCCCGCAAGGCACGTATTTTATTTTGTGCCTCAGCCGGCACGCCCCGAGGAACAATCACTGCATTTCTACCTGAAAGTTCTTTGAGTCTTTGTTCCAATAAAAATAAGACTGCTTTGAAAGAAGA
>JACPAW010000112.1 GCA_016180605.1 Candidatus Omnitrophota bacterium
GCGAATGTCTGATACGACGCAGCGGCTTTGACCTGCGCCTTGTCGTCTGTTTGCGCGTGTACGTCGCGGACAACGCCTAATAGTCCAGCAAGCACAGCCCCACCCATCGTGACACCCCATCCTGCGTTGTGTCTCATGCGCCTTCCCTCCCTAGTGAGCAGTCGTCAACCCCTCAAACATCCGCTCCACAATCTGTCGCTCTAGTTGAGTTGTGGCGGCATGATGTACGAGAGCCAGTATCGTTATGCCAGAGAGCAACAGCCCCAAGCGCAAGAATGATGGCAGATGGCGCGACCATGCGATGACAGTTCCAAACACGCTACCCATGAACGCCCAGTACAGGGTGAGAGTTACGGCTTCCAGCCACGTGGGCCCATGCCACCAGACCACGACGAGCCATGTGGGCACGCTGGTTAATAGGTTGATGACGGACTGGATGGGTTCCGGCCGCTGAGGATACCCGTAGGTCAGCAGCACTATGAATAACACAAGCCCAAGGCCAGCGGTCAGACCCCACATCGTCGGAGTCCGGTATCGTCTGAACCATCCGTTTTTCATCAATATTCCCATGAGACGAATAGGCATTCGCCCGCCAGCGGCAAGAGCAGTTGGGTGAGTCCACTGGGTCGCTGTTGAAAGTCCTTGGCTAATAACTGCGCCACACACCGCGCGCAGCGTGGCTGCGTCATCCCATGAGGGCGTTGAAAGCCCTGCGCAAGACCGTCCTTGAGATTGCGGAAAATGCTGGTGTCGACGGACTGAAACGCAGCACCCGCACCACAGGATGCGCAACTTGCGCCCTGCTGTGGCAGCAGACCTTGAATGATGCTGACATCTGTTTGACTAAAACCAAAAGCGGGCATGTCGGATATGGCGTATGCCTGGTAGGCGTTGAAATTCGCCAATGGCTGGGTGATCACCCCGTGCCCGCGAAAAGCGCTGAGCGCTTCCTGCAAGGAACTCCCCAAACAAGCGTTGCAGGTGAGGGTTGGCTTGGGGGCGGTCGGTTGGGGTTTTCGTTTGACGGGATTTTCCGGGTGGGCGATGTCTACCTCTACGCTGTGGAAAATATCGGCGGCGCGCAGGCACCGCGCGCAGCGCTGTCGGGGTAAGCCACGACTAAACGGCCACATCAACCATGAGGGAAAAGTCAACGCATCAGTAAGAATATGATCGGAGAAACGACAATATAGTACAGAATACCCAGTTTTATCAAAGTAGCTATTTGCTGGGGTATTTCATATCCCGTCCCGGACTCTATCTGTCTGAGTTTGACGTAATCCTTGAACTTTTCGGAGGCCATGCGCCACAGAAGCGCATCCAGAAAAGCTCCGAATAGGAACCAGACACCGATCATGTTGATGATCCCCATCCAGATCAAGGTAGCGATGCTCTTCTCTGGAAAAAACCGTGAAAGGAACCCTACCAGAAGAAACGTCACCGCACACCCTCCTAGAATGAGTGCGATCAACCAAAGATCGTATAGCGCTCGATAATACCGGGGAAACGGCTGCTGCCTGACCTTATCTTGCGTCTGCGCGTCAAATGCCTGAAGCTTGAAGATCCTCTGGATTAAGGGAATGGCTTTCTTCGTCAGCAAAGGCACGAGTACGGCAATGAGGGAATAGTGGGAGCTCATAACAAAAAAGCCAGACCTCGATGCAACGCGGTCTGGCATCCGCTAATCGGCTTGCCTAGCATGTGTTCTGTTATACTCTTTCTCCAGCAAGACGGCAAGTGGAGTACTGTTTCTACTCTGTAATAGCGTCTGGGGCCAGCCAACTTCGAGCGGCCTCAATGAATTTCCATGGCACGCGGACTGCTACGATCTTTGGAGTTTCCACATTAAAAAAAGCGGTATCCATGCCGAAGAACCGTTGCCTTCTGATGTGACTGATACTCTGCCATGGAATCAGTAACGGAGGGCTACCAAACGCAAACGGCCACAGGACTCCAAGGTAGAGTCCCTGCGGATTTCCCCCGACCGTAAGAGAACTTCCATAGCCAACGATCCCAACCTCTCCTGACTGAAAGTGCCGCTTCCGGCCACTGAATCGACCGTTTTCGCTAAACTGCCTGGCCAGTGTAGACCAGTGACTGAGCTTTGATAACAAGAGTGAAGCACCGCACCAGAAACCAATAAATAACAGTGGAAAGAATTGCCAAGGAAAAGTGCTATCCACAGCAGCCTCGTCTTATTATTGTTAGAAAATGGCTGTCCTGAAGCCCCCCATAGCCTGAAAGCAAAAGCTGGGTGCTCACAGAGAAAGCACCCATCTGTCATTCTCGGTTCGGCAGCCCGGCAGTCTGCGTGAGATCCGCGGTTTTGCGGCCCCGCCTTACGGCGGGTGTGCCCTTGCCACATCTACTTAATTCTGCTTAACGAACACCAATTCTTGTCAAGTATGCCCGATGAGGCCTTCCGGGTCAAATCTTACAGGTGTTCCGAATGCTGGCGCTCCAGTGTCAATGGCTTGACGCGCTTGCCAGACAACCGTAAGCTAGCGTCTTCCATGTCTGCCATCCTCCAGCTTAAAGAGATCAACAAACGGTTCGGCCCGCGCGTCATCTTCGATAACGCCAGTGTCACGCTGGATTCTAAGAAGAAGACCGGCTTCATCGGCCGCAATGGCGCAGGCAAGTCCACGCTGTGCAAAATCATCATCGGCCAGGACACCGCCGACTCAGGCAAGGTCATTCAAAGCGCTGACCTGCGCTTAAGTTACCTGGAACAGCACGACCTGTTCACGCCCGAAGAAACCGTGCTGGATTTTCTGATGCGCCACACCGGCCAGGAAGCCTGGCGCTGCGGCAAGGTCGCCGGCAGGTTCCAGCTGAAGCATGACCTGCTCCACACCTGCGTCAAGAACCTCTCCGGCGGCTATCAGACCCGCGTCAAACTCACATCCATGCTCCTGCGCGAGCCGAATTTCCTGATCCTGGATGAACCATCCAACTACTTAGACTTGAAGACACTCATCCTGCTGGAAGAGTTCTTGGAGGACTTCGACGGTGGATTTCTGATCGTCTCCCACGACCGCGAGTTTCTGAAGAAGACGTGTGACCACACGCTAGAGGCCGAAAGCGGCCGGCTCATGCTCTACCCCGGCACCGTCGAAGAGTACCTGACCTTCAAAGCCGAACAGCAGGCCCAAATCATCAGCTACAACCAAACAATCGAGAGCAAGCGCAGGCAGCTCCAGGCTTTCGTCGACCGCTTCCACGCCAAAGCGGCGAAGGCGGCTCAAGCACGCTCCAAGATGAAGCAGATCGAGAAGCTTAAGACGATCGACCTAGCCGAAGCGCAGTCTAATGTACAAATCAGGATCCCCGCCATCCAGCGCCGCCAGGGTCCGGCCTTCACCTGCGAAGACCTCGCCATCGGGTATCCGGAGAAACTCGTCGCCAAGGACATTCAGGTCGAAGTCGACCACGGTGCCCACGTGGCAGTGTTGGGCGATAACGGCCAGGGCAAGACCACGTTCCTGCGAACGCTCGCCGCAGATTTGGCCCCCAAGGGCGGCAAGTTCAAGTGGGGCTTTGGTTGCGAAATCGCCTACTACGCCCAACATGTGGTGGCCCGATTGAATCCGACGGACGACGTCTTCACCCACTTGGAGCGCCACGCAGCCCATGCAGTCACCCGGCAGGAACTGCTGGCCATGGCAGGTTCGTTCCTCTTTAAGGATAACGATATCAAAAAGCCAGTCTCTGTGCTTAGTGGAGGCGAGTGTGCGCGTCTGTGCCTAGCTGGCCTATTGTTGATGAAGTACTCCGTGTTATTGTTGGATGAGCCCACGAACCACCTGGATTTTGAAACGGTTGAGGCGCTCGGCGCGGCCCTGCGACAGTTTCCCGGCACTGTGTTTTTCATCAGCCACGACCGGACGTTCGTGAACATGGTGGCCACGCAGATCGTCGAAGTCAACAATGGCGCCGTCATCCATTATCCTGGCAGTTACGCGGATTACGTGTACCGACTGGAGAAGCAAATCCGGCAGGAGCTAGACGTAAAGGACGGGGGCCGTGCGGAATCAGTCCCAAAAGCCAATGGGCCGTCAGATTACCACTTGCGCAAACAACGCGAGTCCGCCAAGCGCAAGCTCGCTGGCCAGATTAAACGGTGTGAGGAACAACAGGCGGTCTACCGGAAGGAAAAAGACTCACTCGAAGCGGAGATGGCAGCCGATCCTGCCAAGTGGAACCGCGAACTCACCGATCGTTGCACCACGTTGGCAGCGCTCATTCAGGAAGAAGAACACCGCTGGATCGATCTCAACGAACAGATGGAACGATGAGGTAACAGTGCTCGGGTACACCGTTGCTCAGGCTAACCCCCTGGCTTTATGGCGTCTGACCTTCGGCGAACAGCTCGTGGATTTCCTCGAAGCGCAGCGCGCGCTTGTACACGCGGAACTCATCCAGCTCGCCTTCGAAACCATACCCGTATTGCGACCACGCGCCGACTTCCAGCGGCCGGCCAGCGGGCACGAAATCCGTAATCCGCTCCCACGAACCGCCCGTTCGGATGCTATTGCCAACCTGATCTGACCATAACTCCGGATAATGGGTCCCAAGAATCCAGCCCGAGCCGTCTCCGCCGAATTGCCACCAGGCGGCACTGGCTAACTTATAGTTGTTCCCCGGATTTAGTGTCTTGAACCAGAGCGATACCGTCAGGGCGCGCAGACCTGCCGTCGGATTCTTGAACGCCTGGAGATACGATCCTGGCGCTATCGAGACAGCACCCCCTTTGACCCCCTCGGTAATCCACGCAGGCGAACCGATGATTTGCGCGTCGTTGTGGTAGCCGCTTTGGTCTTTGACGATCTGCGAGATCGGTGGTTCCATCGGATAATAGACGAGCAGGCCTTCCTGGAGGCTTGAGCCCAGCCGCACGTTATCCACCTGCACATCGCCGGATGCCTGATAGCCGAAGAGTCCGATCAGCACCCGGTTGACCTGCTGTAGATTCTGAATAGCACCGGTATTCTGCCAACCGGTCGCTTCGCTCTTCCAGGTCGCCGTCTTCAGCTTGAGCGCGATATGGTTCCAGCCCGCGTTGAGTGCTACCTCATTACTCTCGTACCACGTGCCCCAACCCGCTCCGGTCGCCACCACTACCGACGATCTCAGGCCGGCCGTGGGGCTGTAGAGATCCAGGCTGAGTGTTTTCTCCGATGACCAGTTTTGATTCACGGGACCGAACTCCCAATAAGCCTTGCCATATCCTGAGGGGACGTAGCTTAGTTTGCAGGCCGCATGGCCTTGAATCGGAATGGATGTCTCCAGACCGACCGCAGTCGCATCGGACCACTCCGTCCGCGCGCTCATACCCTCTAAGGTCTCGCAGTCTTCCCACGGTGTTACGATGGGCCGCCGGCTTCGATTGGCCATGCCAGCGGAGAGCGACTTGATCACCTTGACGGTACCGGCATCTTCTGGATAGAGGACTTCATTGCCCTCTCCATCCAAGTGTGGGGTGCCGTCTGGCTGAATGCCGCTTAAGTACCAAAACCCGGCTCCGTCAACTAGCGTGTCCAAGATAATCTGGCGCCAGTCGGCATATACCTGGTCGCGCTTCTTCAACTGGGCCTCGGGTGATGGGCTCCAGCCATCCAAGGCCCTGATCGCGAACACATAATCATAGTACACAGGACCTGCATACGCGGATCCTGCCGTCTTAACCCGCATACCGATCTTATGGACGTCGTGGCGGTTGGCCATGTCTTGGGTCCGCAAGGACACTTGGGTCCATTTGCCACGCGTCAACGGCACATCATCGCCGTCGCTCCAGCTCCAGTTGGAACCGGTCTGTGCGTAGAAATCGGCCCAGAGATCAGCCGGTGCCGCGTTCGGAATATAAACGTACCCGCTAATCCAATCGACCTTCGAGAAATCGATCGTAAACGGTCCCTGGCGCGCACCGCCGCCATCGCCTGTGACCGGCATGAAGGTGCTGTTGGTGGTAAACTTCATCGCCCCTCTGCCACTGTAGGAAGGCGAGGCAACCCACACCGGGTTTCCGGCATACCCGACATCCCAATCCCGAACCCATCCTTCCGTCGTGGTCGCAAACGAATAGAGCAAATTCGGCCTATAAGCGTGCCAGCCGTATTCGCCGAAGTACGCAGGTTTTCCCACCAGGTGGCGACAGTCCTCCACGTGCTCGCGGATCCAATCCTTGGCTTGTGCTTCCGTCAGCCCGTAGCCATCCGGATAAAGATGGAAGGAACAGGCGTCGATGTCGGCAATACGGTGATTGCGCAGGTAGTCGACTCCAAGTTTACAGTTGTACCGCCACTCATCTGCTCCGCGGGACGGATCGCAATACCAGCCTTCTTCACCGGTCGAGAGTAGATGCTTAGGATCTTGCTCCTTGATAAACGCGGCCATCTCGGTGATCCAGGCTTGCAAGGTCTGCCCCGATGGATCACTCTCCGCGCGCGGCTCATTGGCTAGCTCCCATAGCAGAATCGCAGGATCGTCCTTATATCGCACTCCGGTATAAGTATTGACGCGATTAAGCACGTACTGGACGTACGCACGGTACCAGGCTTTGGTTGTAGGGTTCGTATAAAAGATGTCGTGGTAGCGCTGGTAGAGCACTTTCTCCGCATCGGAGCTAAGCGCATTGACGTTTATGTCGCGCAACCATGACTGCTGCAGGTCTTGTGGAATCTGACTCGCATCCGCGGTCCACAACCAGTTGACGTATTGGCGCATGCCCCCGAAGTTATCGTCCCATTGGTTGGCCAGCGGCAGGATCAGGCGAATGCCCAATTCGCCAGCGCGCGCGATGATGTAATCCAGCTTGCGAAACGTCGGTTCATCGTAGACGCCAGCACCCTGCGCTGCCGGATTCCATCGCGTGCCCTTTCCCTGGAAACAGTAGCCATCCTTATCATCGCCGTCGCAGAAGGCAAAGAGCCGGATGGTGTTGAGGCCCATTGCCTTGGCGTCATTAAGCACTTCGTCGATCATCGACTCCGGCTTGAACCACATATAGTAGTTGTTAGCCTCCGGCGAATGGTAGGTCGCACCTGCCTGCGTGAACCGGGTGCCGCTGCGACCGACGATGCTAAAAGTAGGATCGCTTGAGCCAGTCGGGTCAGCCGCGTAAACGGCTGCGGGCGTTAGGGCCAGTCCAATGAGAAGACAAAACACCGCATTCATCAAGCCAGATAGCAACGGGAATCGCATGAGCAGTCCTCCTAAATCGCAATGTATCGAATGATGGCAGGCATGGAAAATGCGGAGCACCTTGGTCTTGGTGTGTGTCGATATGACGGATTAGTATAGCACGAGCTGTGAGAGGGGTAAAATGATCCAAAAGGCTGAAGAGCTAAGGTGACAGTCACTTTTGGGGACAGCCAGCGAGGTGTTCTTGCTGGCTGATCGTATGGAAACGCCAGCTACGGGTTTGCCCTAGCTGGCGTTTCTAGGAATTGAAGGGGGTTATCGACGGCGTCGTCTGAAGAGGCGAGTCCCGGCAAGTCCAAGCCCCATGAGTGCCATGGTGCCAGGTTCCGGGATGGGGGAATGGTTCTCATGCCCGTTTGGGCCGATTGTCGTTCCGTAATCATAGCCATCGCGGCCAAATTTCGTAAACCAAGTATAAGCATCCGGCGCCGACGGGCCATGACTGCTGTAAAAGAAAAATCCACTTAAAACTCCGTCTTTAAAATCCGACTCGGCACAGTCATTGCAATCTTCTGCTTTCGGCGCTTCCCACTTAATGCCGAGCAGTTCCGCGTGCCCACCGGAGAGATCGACCCCTTGCGCCGTCGTAAGCGATGCAGCCACCGGTTCGCTGAATTGTGGATATTCCGTCGTCCACTCAGGACCGGAATCAGGTCCTCCGGGATCTTGAATGGATTCTGCTTTGATTTCAGGCAACTCGAGCCACCAGTGACTAAGGCCGTGTGGCGCGCCCGATCCCTGAATCGCGTACTCGTACAACCAGAGATCCTGCCCAGGATCAAACACCGCCGTCCCCGTGATGTCGAAGACATCAACCAGGGCAGCCTGCACAGGCAGTTGTGATGAACCTGCAAGGAGTGTTAGGGCCAGTCCGACGACCAGGGCTGTCTGTCTCATGGCCCTTATAAAGAGCATCCTTCATGCCAGTCCCGGTATTGTCGACTAAAGTCTAATAGCGGATAATTTCTTATGAAGTTTACTCAACGCTGCACCCTGACGCACTCCCTTGGAAGTCGCCCCCAAGAGACACTCCGTTGCGTACCTCGACCTCGATAGCTGGCACCGGGGGGGACAGGCTCCTAGGCCTCATCCAAGGGCAATCAAAGACGGTGGGGCGGGTTTAAACAAAAACCCCCTCCAGGCAAGACCCAGAGGGGTTTTTGTGTAAACCCGGGCAACGGTGCTGTATTCGAACCGGATTCCCTTCGCTCCGCCTGCAGGTGCTACGATTGGCGCTCACAGAGCTGCCTCCCATCCGTGCTCGACGCCACCCTCTTGAAGCCTAGCAAGGCCTATGCTCCTGCAGGCTCTGGCTTACGCACTTCGGGCGTATCGTTGCTGGGCGAATTAATCAATGCCGAGGCCGGCGAGGTTTTCATCTGGGAAGCCGGATACGGCTCAGGAGAGCGCAGGCCTCCTCGAGACCGAGCCCCTCGTTGAGCCACCTTGCCTTGCTCTCCCGTGGAAGGATCACGGGCATCCGGTCGTGGATCGAAGCGAGCAGCGCATTAGGTGCCATGGTGATGATTGTACACGACGTCAGGACTTTCTTAGTCTTAGGATCCACCCACTTAGTGCGCCTAACAAAACCGCGGCGCAAGTAGGCGAGAAAGCAGGATGGTTGCGAGCCATGGGATCGAGTCGAAGGAGCGCCTAGGGCGCCACCGGTTTCTCCGAAGGCGGTGAACGCTTCAGAAGAGCTCCTCGGCCAGCGCGACGATGATGCCCGCAGGGCCTCGCATGTAGCAGAGTCTGTACGTGTCCTCGTACTGGGCCACCTCGCCGAGGAGTTCGGCGCCGTTGGCGCGCAGGCGAGCGACAGTGTCGTCGACGCTTTCGACTGTAAACATGACGCTCCGGAGGCCCAGCGTGTTCGGCGGTGCGATCGCCGGTTCGATCT
>JACPAW010000113.1 GCA_016180605.1 Candidatus Omnitrophota bacterium
GGGGATGATTCAACCACCTACCGCTAGGCATCGTGGGTCCGCATTGTCTCTGCACCACCGGTGGGACAAGCGAGCCCAAGCTTCATCGTACCTATACTGGGATTCCCCATGATTTCCCGTTATACGTTGCCCGAGATGGAGGCTATTTGGAGCGATGAGCATCGGCTGAAGGTCATGCTACAAGTCGAATTGCTCGTGCTTGAGGCCCAGTCCCATCTTAAGCTGGTTCCGAAAAAAGCCCTCTCTGCCATCCGGAAGTTGGCCCAGGTTAATCTCGCTAAAGTCCAGGAGAAAGAAGCCAAAACCCGCCACGATGTCATTGCCTTTATCGAGCACCTGGAAGACCACTTAGGTCCCTACGGCCGCTACTTGCACTTTGGATTGACTTCCAGCGACGTGCTGGATACTTCTTTGGCTGTTCTGCTGCGCCAGAGTGCCATTCTGTTGCTTCAAGATCTGGAGCATCTTCTCCGGGCTCTTTCTACCCAGGCTCGGAAACATCGACACACCCTCATCATGGGGCGCACGCATGGGGTTCATGCCGAGCCGACGAGCTTTGGGTTAAAGCTTGCGGTGTTTTTCGATGAGTTTCACCGGCACCAGCAGCGCCTGAAGCGCGCTCTTGAAGAAATCAGCGTGGGAAAAATTTCGGGGGCGGTGGGTACTTTTGCCAACGTGGATCCTTCCGTCGAGGCGTACGTTTGCCGCAAGCTTTCTCTGCGTCCGGCACCGATTTCCACCCAGATTATCCAACGGGATTTGCACGCTTCCTTCATGGCGACGTTAGCGCTGATTGGCTCCAGTGTTGAAAAGCTTGCGGTCGAAATTCGGCATTTGCAGCGCACCGAGGTGCGGGAAGCGGAAGAGCCTTTCGGAAAGGGTCAGAAAGGTTCTTCTGCCATGCCCCATAAGAAAAATCCCATTACCTGCGAACGATTAACCGGTTTAAGCCGCTTGTTGCGCGGCTATACGGTAACGGCGATGGAAAATATCGCACTCTGGCATGAGCGCGATATCAGCCACTCCTCCGTGGAGCGGGTCATCCTTCCGGACGCAGCCATCGTACTCGACTACATGCTTCAGACGCTGACGGAAGTCATCCAGGGCCTTGTCGTTTATCCGGAAAACATGCGCTCTAATCTTGAAGAAACCCGTGGAATCAGCGCTTCCGGCCGAGTATTGCTGGCTTTGATGCGCAAGGGAATGACTCGCACCTTGGCGTATGAGCTAGTCCAGCGCTGTGCTTTGGAAACGTGGAGAAATGGAAGCGATTTTCTGGATACGCTCAAGCGCGATTCGCAGATCCGACGGCATCTATCGGAGAATGACTTGAAGCGCTGCCTCGATACGAGCACCCATCTTAAATACGTGAATCGAATCTTCAAGCGGGTGGGACTATGAAAAAAAGCAATCAGCAATCAGCAATCAGCAATCAGAAACAACCGCACTACGTTTTAAACACTCTCTGTTTGCTGTTTGCTGGATGCTGTTTGCTGATGACAGGATGCGTCTACCGATCACTGACCATCCGCACCGAGCCACCGGGAGCCATGGTGTACGTCAACGATCAGCTTAAAGGCGAAAGTCCCGTAAAGTATGATTTTCTATGGTACGGCTGGCATCGTGTGATGGTGCGCAAAGAAGGTTTTGAGCGCGTGGAAGACCGCAAGCTCTTGCGCTCTCCGGCTTATTTATGGATTCCTTTGGATTTGATCATGGAGCTCGTGCCATTTCCTATCCGGGACAATCGGAGCTGGTCGTATACGCTGACTCCCGTGGCCCCGGTTACGATGCCAACACCGCCGGTTCTTGAAAAAGAATCCAATGACCCGCAGGAGGCAACCCCATGACCCAGGGAGAAAAGCTTTACGAGGGAAAGGCGAAGATCCTTTACGCGACGGAAGACCCTCAATTAGTCATCCAATACTTTAAAGATGATGCAACCGCATTCAACGCTCAAAAGCGGGGAACCATTCTCGGCAAAGGGGCCGTCAATAATCAGATTTCCTCGGCACTCTTCCAGATGCTCGAGCAGCAAGGCATTCCCACGCATTTCGTGCGCAAGCTATCTGAGCGTGAGATGCTGGTAAAGCGTCTGACCATTGTTCCGCTGGAGGTGACGATCCGCAACATCGTTGCCGGGGGAATGGCGAAACTCCTGGGGCTGGAAGAAGGGATTATTTTGAAGCGACCCGTTTTTGAGTGGCACTACAAAAGCGATGCGCTCGGTGACCCTCTGATCAATGACGACCATATCCTCGCCTTGGGCGTTGCCACAACGGAAGAGTTAGAGTTCATCCGTACCCAATCTCATCAGATCAACGGGATTCTTAAGGCCTACTTTGCCCAGCGCCAAATCGATCTAGTGGATTTTAAGCTCGAGTTTGGCCGTTTCGGAAACCGCATTCTACTGGCAGATGAGATTTCTCCGGATACTTGCCGTTTCTGGGAGCAAGGAACGAAGAAGAAACTGGACAAAGATCGCTTCCGTCGGGATCTGGGGGATGTGGAAGCGGCCTATCAAGAGATGCTCAACCGCATCAGTCCTTCACGCTCGGGTTAAGGAGGGGAAAGATGTGGATTGTCTGTTCCATTGAGCAAAAAGGAAAAGCGAATCCCTGACGATGAAAAAAGCAAAGGTATGTATCAGCCTCAAGGCCGGCTTGTTGGATGCGCAGGGAAAAACGATTAAGAGTGCTTTGGAATCTTTAGGCTTCAAGGGAGTACGCGAGGTGCGCGTCGGTAAGTACCTGGAGATTGATTTAGACCAGTCTTTTGCCAAGCCATCGCTGCGCCGGGAAGTGGAGAGGATGTGCCATAAACTGCTGGCTAATCCTGTCATCGAGCGCTATCACATCACGCTTGACGACAACGGGAGGTAACAGATGCCGCAACGATTCGGTGTGTGGTCGCTTCTTTGGAAGAGCCCCTTTAGTCTGGAGGCTTGGCAAGACGTTGGCCCAGGAAGCTTCTCGCGCATGTGGCGGTATCTGGCTTTGCTGATTTCATTAGCCGCGGTCATCGTCACGATCATTGTCCAGGTGGGAATGCTGCGTGTGGTGGGAAATTTTAAGCAGCAACGTTGGTGGGAGCGGAATCTACCCGATATGCGGATTGCAAACGGTCAGGTCACTAGCTCTGCCACCCAGCCCTATGTACGGGAATTCGATGATTTTGTTTTTGTTCTCGATACGACGGGAGCCACCGGGGACTTGGATCCGAAATACCGCAATGGAATCTTAGTCAAAAAGCAAGAAGTGATCATTCGGCGCCAGCGCGCAGCGGAGGAAGTTCGGCGCTTTTCTCTGAGTGAGGTTCCCGATTTCGAGCTCAATCAAGCCTCTGTAGAAGAGCTCCTGAATCGGGTGCTGTCCTGGCTGTGGCTTGTGGTGTTGCTTGGCTATATGGTCTGGTTATGGGTGGCAAAACCGCTGCAGGTGCTTTTCTGGTCGCTGCCGTTGCTCATCGTTAATGCGGTTTCGGGAAAACGCCTTCCCTATAAATCACTCTTCAATTTGGGAATATATGCTCTTACCGTGCCTCTCATTTGGGATTTAATCGGCATGGTGGCAGCTCCCAATCAGCCTTGGTGGGGTTGGGTTTCCGTCGGGATATATGTGGGTTATTGGAGTTGGGGACTACTTCAACAACACACTGCTCTTCAGCAGTCAGCTCGTCAGCAGTAAGATTTGGCCTACTGCTGATTGCTGTCGAGCCAATTGTTTTTCTCTGGTCTTAAGTCTCATGTCTCATGTCTCGAGTCGAAAATCTGAATTTTTTACATGAAATTTGGTGTGGTGGTTTTTCCAGGCTCCAACTGCGATCAAGACTGCGTGCATGTCGTAGGAGAGGTTCTCCGTCAGCCCGTGGTCAGCTTGTGGCATCAAGACACGGCCCTTCATGGGGTAGATGCCATCGTGTTGCCGGGAGGATTTAGCTACGGCGACTATCTGCGCACCGGGGCCATTGCGCGCTTTTCTCCGATTATGCGCTCGGTGGAAGCTTTTGCCAAAGATGGAGGGCTGGTCATCGGCATTTGCAATGGCTTCCAAATCCTCTTGGAAGCCGGGCTTCTCCCCGGAGCGATGCTGCGCAACAAGGGTCTTCGGTTTATCTGCCGGTTTGTGACGTTGCGCGTGGAACGCACGGACACTCCTTTTACCAACCGTTTCCAGAAAAATCAGATTATTCGATTGCCTATTGCCCATAATGAGGGCCGGTTTGCATTGGACGCTGCCACATTATCTTCCATTGAAAAGCGAGTGGTCCTGCGGTATTGCGATGAGAACGGCCAATTAACGGAATCTTCCAATCCGAATGGTTCGACCGATGCGATTGCCGGTATCGTCAATCAGGCAGGAAATGTGATGGGTATGATGCCCCATCCTGAGCGTGCAGCGGAGGAGATACTCGGGTCTTCCGATGGAAGGCTGATATTCGAGTCGATGCTGGAGGCATTCCGCCATGCCTAGTAAAAAATCCAAAACAGCAAATACTAGACACGTCCCATGCCCCATGCCCCACGTCCCAAACGCTGCTCTCTGACCAGCAGCTTAAGCGGGTGGCACGGTCCCATAACTTGACGGATGAGCAGTACGCGCACATCGTCCGAATCTTGGGGCGGCAGCCAACGCTCACCGAGGTGGGTATCTTTGGCGTGATGATGAGCGAACATTGCGCTTACGCGAGCTCTAGAATGTATCTAAGACAATTTCCTACACGGGGTCCACACGTACTTGTACCGGCCGGTAAGGAAAATGCAGGAGTTGTCGATCTTGGTGGGGGGGTAGCCGTGGTTTTTAAAGTCGAGAGCCACAACCACCCCTCAGCCGTTGAGCCCGTTCAAGGGGCTGCGACGGGTGTGGGAGGAATCATCCGGGACATTTTTACCATGGGGGCCCGTCCGATCGGGGCCCGTCCGATCGCCCTTTTGGATTCGTTGCGCTTTGGCCCTCTGGAGGGGCAAGCTCGTACGAAGTTTCTGCTAGAGGGGGTGGTCAAAGGAATTTCCGACTACGGAAATGCCGTGGGCGTGCCGACGGTAGGAGGGGAGATTTATTTCGAGGAAAGCTACCGCGAGAATCCTTTGGTCAACGTGATGTGCATCGGTATTGCCCGCGCTAAGGATTTGGCTAGAGCATCCGCTAAAGGAGTCGGAAATCCCGTTCTTTACGTAGGCTCCTCTACGGGACGCGATGGCTTGGGGGGAGCTAGCTTTGCATCGCGAGAGCTTGCGGAAGAGAGTGCTGCCGATCGGCCGGCGGTGCAAATCGGGGATCCTTTTACGGAGAAGTGCCTGATCGAGGCAACGTTGGAAGCACTCGCCACAGGTTTCGTCGTGGGGATTCAAGACATGGGAGCGGCGGGATTGACTTGTTCTACCTGCGAGACGGCAGCGCGTGGCGGTTGCGGGATCGAAATTGACGTGCGGCTGGTTCCACGCCGGGAAGAGGGTATGAACGCTTATGAAGTCATGCTCTCCGAGTCTCAAGAGCGGATGCTGCTGATTGTCAAACGAGGGCGCGAAGGGTTCATCCAAAAGCTTTTCGGCAAGTGGGGACTTAACGCCGTGGTGATCGGCAAGGTAACGGCAGACGGCCTCATGCGCGTGCGCGATGGCGGCCAAATCGTCGCGGAGATTCCAGCTGTGTGCCTGACCAATGAGGCACCCATTTACCGTCGAAGCCTGCGGCGGATGCGGGATTTAAGCCGCAAGCAGCAGCTGTCCTTGAAAACGCTGCGGCAGCCCTCCCATTTTACCGAGGCATTGCAGCGGCTTTTGGGCAGCCCAACCATTGCGAGCAAGAGGCACGTATTTGAACAATATGATCACATGGTGCAAACCAACACCGCCGTACTTCCGGCAGCAGCCGATGCCAGCGTCCTGCGTCTTAAGGGCACGGGTAAGTTTTTGGCCGCCACGACAGATGGCAACGGGCGCTACTGCGCTTTGGATCCTTTCGAGGGAGGGAAGCTCGCGGTAGCGGAGGCGGCGCGCAATCTGGTGTGCGTAGGGGCGTTGCCCTTAGCCGTTACCGATTGTCTGAATTTTGGCAATCCTCAAGACCCGGAAATCATGTGGCAGTTTAAAGAGTGCGTGCGTGGGATCGCCCTTGCTTGCCGGATTTTTGAAACCCCGGTTACGGGAGGCAATGTCAGTTTTTACAACGAAAGTTCTTGGGGGTCGGTCGATCCAACGCCCGTGATTGGAATGATCGGCATTATAGAGGGGCAAGGGGTAGGAGACGGGGGGCG
>JACPAW010000114.1 GCA_016180605.1 Candidatus Omnitrophota bacterium
TTACATACGCATCTCATCGACTGAGCCCTCATGTGGAATCATGTTAAAGCCAGTCACCTGGCTGAGGTGGTACTATTAGGAACGCCTCCACTGATGATATGGACGTCGCGCTGGGGAAATGGAATGCTGATACCGGCTTCCTTAAGGGCTTTGAAAATAGCCAGATTGATGGCGTACGAGAGCTGAATGTATTGCTTGGTCGGCACCCAGTAACGCACGGCGATCGTGATGCAGGAATCTGCAAACTCCCGGATGCCGATGATGGCAGGCGGGGCCGTAGCCACTTCAGGAAACGGCTCGAGCGCTTTCCTCAAGATGGCAACCGCTTGCTCTGGGTCATCGTCATAGCTGATGCCAACCGCTGCATCGACTACTCGATACCCAAAAGAGTTGCGAACCACTTCACCGATGATGTGCCGGTTGGGAACCGTAATCCGCTCCCCATCCTCGTTGGTCAGAATGGTGGATCCAAGCTTTACTTCCTCCACCACCCCGCTGACACCCGCAACTTCAATGGTATCGCCGATCTTGAAGGGCCGAAACAACAGCAGAGACAGCCCCGAGCCTAGATTCGACAGCACCCCCTGCAAAGCAAAGGTTCCGCCAAAAGCCAAAGCACCAATTGCCGCAACGATGGGAGCAATCGTGATCCCGAATTTGCCCAGGGCAACGATCACCGCAAATCCCAGGATTAGGCCCTTGACCGTTCCCGACATAAACCGGGCAACCGTCAAGTCAAACTGCTTTTTCTCGAGAAATCTCAAGGTAAGATTCGCTGCCCACTGGGAGAGCTTGAATCCCAAAAAAAGGACAAGAAGAGCACCTAGCACTTCGAAACCGTAACTTACGAAGAACCCAATGACCCTTTCAAGAACCGTCTGTAGAATCTGCATGCTTTTTTGGACTCCTCTTTCTCGTAATCGGCAAGCTTCGGAGAAGCTGGGCAAATGCCACTTTGCTCATCTTTCCGGATGCCATTTGGAGCATCGCCTTTTTCAGCAATCCTTCCGGGTCTCCTACGCCAAGGCCGTTGAGCTCCAGGAACACAAGGGCGCAGGCCAGGGCGGTGCGTTTATTGCCATCGATAAAGGGATGATTTTGACAGAGATGATACGCGTAGGCTGAGGCCATGTCGTATAAACCGCCATGCAGCCACTGCCCCGCAAAAGAGGCTTCAGGCTGCGCCATAGCTGACTCCAACAGACCAAAATCCCGCACACCGCCTTGGCCGCCATAACGTTGGATCTGATCGGCATGGACTTCCACCACTTCTGCAAGAGTCAGAAAAATGGGATCGGCCACAACAGGTCTTACTCCGCCAAGGCTTTCAGTGTCTTTGCGTGCCGGAGGTTCACGGCTTCAAGAGCGGCCTTGAACTGAGCGGATCGCCTTTTATCTTTAAGTGGAGAGATAATAAGGTTTCTCCCATCTGTGGCCAATTCAAGAGGTGTCGTCATCGTAATATGCAAGAGTGCCAGAACGGCTTTATCGATGACCAGTGCGGCACTATTTCCATGTTGTGTCAGATGCTTGACCATAAGAACCTCCCCATGTTAATACAATGTACTTACAATGTATCATACTCCTTTAAACCCCGCAAGCCCCTACAAAGCATGGGAACTACTGGGTATAATGATAAGATCATGTTTTCCCATTCATTATCGTACTACGTCTTAGTAGCCACTCGTGCTGCCATTGCAGCCGGGACTTTCTTGGTCCGGTATGCAGGCAAGCCCGGCCGTGTAAAAACCAAGCGCAGTGCCATTGACCTCGTCACGGAAATTGACAGGGCCTCAGAAGATAAAATCCGCAAGCAACTCTTGCAAGCCACACCGGAATTTGGATTTCTTGGGGAGGAACACGGGGTGCTCGATGAAAATGCAGAGTACCGCTGGATCATTGATCCGATCGATGGAACGAATAATTTCGTCCATGGTTTTCCTTTCTTCGGCGTATCCATTGGATTAGAACACCAAGGTCGCATTCTCGTCGGGGTGATTTATGATCCGGTGCGCCAGGAGCTTTTCTGGGCTGCCAGGGGAAAAGGGGCCTGGTTAAACAAAAAACGCATTCATGTCTCCCCTGCCCGAACATTGGCGAAAAGCCTTGTGGCAACCGGTTTTTCCACTCATTTCTTAAGCCAGGACCAGCCTTACTTAGGCTGGTTCCAGGAACTGCAACGCTGCTCCCATGGAGTCCGACGGATAGGCTCGACGGTGCTTTGCTTGGCAGCCGTTGCCGCAGGACGCTTGGAAGGATTCTACGAGCGGGATTTGTGGCCCTGGGACATTGCCGCGGGCATTGTGCTCGTGGAAGAAGCTGGGGGAAAGGTGAGCAATTTAAAAGGAACCGTTCCTGTTCTTACGGAAGGCCGGCTCGTTGCGACCAACGGCCGCATCCACCAACAATTGCTTCAAGCGCTGGCGCGATCTGGAAAGATGGATTAAAAGGACTTAGCGCTGAAGTAAGGCGAATACTTCTGCGTGGTTCGTCTGCGGAAACATATCGAATGCCCGCAGGAAAATGAGCCGATAGCGAGGGTAGCTCCCCAGAAGAATTCTCAGATCGCGCACTAGCGATTCGACATTACAGGAAAAGTACGCGATGCGCCAGGGCCGGGCGCTGAGAATCGAAGAATAAACATCCCGATTAAGCCCCGCACGGGGAGGATCGACCACCACGATATCCGGCCGCGCGCGTCCAAACCAGAAAAGCCGATCCTTTAATAAGGTCTCGACGGAACCTGCCCGGAACTCCACGTTTTGCACCCCATTAAGCGCCGCATTCTCTTTTGCCAACTCCAGATGGTGCGAGGCGATATCAATTCCGTAGATCTGCCGCATGTGGCAGGATAGATAAAAAGAAATCAGCCCAACGCCGCAATATAAATCCCACGCCACCCCCTTGGCATCACCCAGATTATCACAAAGCAGCCGATAGGCCCGATCGGCTTGAACGCAACTGGCCTGCAAGAAACTCAGCGGGTGCAGCTTTAAGCGAAAAGGGCCGAGCCTCTCTTCCAAATAAGGCTGTCCCTCAAGAAGGATCAGAGTCTCCGGAGCCGCACTATCCGCAACCTTGCAGGTTACCCCCCAGTAGCAGCTGATCAAATTCGGGTGGCGCTGGCACCACTGAGACGCCAGCTCGCGCACGAGAGTCTCCGAGCCAGGGGCCGTAATCAAACAGAGCAGAGCCTTACCCGTGGCTTGGCTGATACGCACGATCAAGTATCGGAAAAAACCTTGATGGGTCCTGGGGTGATAAGCACTCAGCCCCGTTTGAGAGGTAGCAAGCCGCACATCCTGCAACAACGAAATGGCGAATTCCGGCAAAAGAAGGCAGTCGTTCAGATCCACGATTTTCAAAAATGATCCCGCGGCATGGAAGCCAAGCGTAAGGCAATTGGGCTCTCCTGCGAAGGTGAGTTCTGCCTTATTGCGGTAACGCCAAGGCTCCTCCAATCCGATCAGTTCGAATGGCGGCACTTCCCCGAGCGCTTCAAAGGCCCGCCCTAGACGCTGGCGCTTCAGATGCAACTGATCTTCATAAGAAAGATCCTGCAGCGCACAGCCCCCGCATTCGCCAAAGACGGAGCAAGGTGCCGAGATCTTAGAATAGGAGGCTTTCTCTTGCTGAAGAAGATGCGGTTGGTTCATGAATCCCTACGCTCACCAACGGCGCTGGGGTCGTAGAATCGCAATTCCCAGCATCCCTCCTATGAACCCGCCCACATGGGCCCAAAAAGCAACCCCGCCGATATCTGCCATTTGGCCGATCGTGGCCAAGCCTTGGAACCATTGCAGCAAAAACCAGAAACCCAGGAACACAAAGGCAGGCCATTCCACCGTGTGCCAGAAAATCCCGAATGGCAGCAATGTCACGATGCGCGCAGAGGGAAAAAGCAGAAAGTAGGCTCCCAGCACACCGGCAATCGCTCCACTGGCTCCTACCATGGGAATGCCAGAGTGCGGGGTCAACACAAGCTGCGAGACTCCAGCCAGAACCCCGCTTCCTAAGTAAAGCAGCAAAAAATGGACAGGACCCAGTCGATCTTCCACGTTGTCACCGAAGATCCACAAATACAACAAGTTCGATGCCAGATGAAGAAGACCGCCGTGAAGAAATTGTGACGAAATCAGAGTAAGAAACAGTTGTGGCCAATCCAGGAAGTCGCGCAGGTGACTGACCATCCAATGGGAAGGAACCAGGCCGAAACGGTACAAAAAAGGTTCCAGGGCCGCTCCCTGGCGCAACTCGAAAAAGAACATCGCGATGTTAATGGCAACCAGAAGGCGCGTGATGACGGCAATGTGATGGGAGGGGATGGTATCGCGAAGGGGAATCATCCCCTCACCTATTTCTGCCCCGCCGAATGGCGGGGCACTGAACGCCACCACTCGGAGATCCTTCGCAGGCGTTCAGCGGCCTGCGGCCGGGAAA
>JACPAW010000121.1 GCA_016180605.1 Candidatus Omnitrophota bacterium
AAGCTCGATGTTGGACATAAGAACCAGGGAATCCAAACGGTTGACGACATCGCGCGGTGAGTTGGCATGCAGGGTCGTAAACGAACCATCGTGTCCTGTGTTCATGGCTTGAAGCATATCCAAGGTTTCAGCGCCTCGACATTCCCCGATCATGATTCGATCGGGGCGCATGCGCAGGGCATTGCGGAAAAGATCGCGGATGGTGATTTGTCCTCTGCCTTCCACGTTCGACGGCCGCGCTTCCAGGCTGACCCAATGCTCCTGATTGAGCCTCAATTCAGCGGCATCTTCTATGGTGATAATCCGCTCATTTTCGGGGATGAAAGCCGAAACGATATTCAGCAGTGTGGTCTTGCCGGAACCGGTACCGCCGGAGATAATCAGATTTTTGCGCGCCAAAACGCAAGCCCTGATGAACTGCGCCATCGACGGGGTCAGGGTTCCTAACCTGACCAAATCATCCTGAGTAAACCGAACTCCTGTAAATTTCCGGATAGAAAGTACCGGCCCATGCACGGAGAGCGGCGGGATAATGGCGTTGACGCGAGAACCATCGGGAAGACGCGCATCCACCATCGGCGAAGACTCATCGATCCGCCGGCCAAGGGGGGCTACAATACGCTCCATCACCGCCCGCACCTGATCATCGGAGAGGAATTTCTTACGGGTTAGCTCCAGTTTACCGCTGCGCTCGACATAGATCTGGTCTTTATTATTGACCAAGATGTCGCTGATGGAGGAGTCATCCAGCAATTCTTCCAGAGGGCCAAGCCCCAGTGCCTCATCGAGAATTTCTTCTACCAAACGCGTGCGCACTTCCCGGGAGGAGATCAGGCCTCCCATTTCTCTTGAGAGAAGATTAGCCACCACCTGTTGGCAGCGGCTTCGCATTTCCAACATGCTGTTCTCATTGGTTAACAGGGTTAGATCCACCTTCTTCAGGTCTAATTCCTCAACGAGCTGTTGGTGGATGCGCCTCTTCATACGCACGATTTCATCTGCTTGATCCTGTCCCGGTGTCGTAGCACCCGCAGGATGCGCAAAAAAACGAACCGCTCCGTGAACCCCTCCGGCGGCCCCGGTAGCTTCTTCCGTAGAAGGGGTTTCCTTGCGCCGAGAGAGCTCCTGGTGGGAGAGAAAAAGATTTGGGGTTGTGACTAAAATTTCTGCAAGCCTTCGAAAAGCCTCGGAAATCTTGGAGCGGTCATAAAGATTCACCACCGCCTGGCCTTGATTGATGGCCGTTACCATGGCACGCCCGTCTGAGGGAATTTCGCCGATGAACTCACAGGGCATCGCCACACGAGCATCTCGCGTGTTGACTCCTCCTCGGCTTTCGGCACGGTTAAGCACTGCCTTGACCATGTTGGGAGGAAAAAGCAGGCTTTCAATCAAGTTCATCGCCCACTTCGTCTGATAGAGGGAGATGATTTCCGGAGTAGCAACGAGAAGAATAAGATTTGCTTCATCAAAAGCCGCAATGAGAGGATCGGTAAAACCTTTACCCGCATCGACGATGATATAGTCATAACGCCTTCTGAGAGAAGAAAATAGAGCATGAATAAGTGGAGCATCGAGTAATTGGCGCTGGCTGGGATGATCGACGCACTGAATGACATGGATGCCGGAAGGATGTGCGGCTACCAAATCGGCAACCGGCCAATCCAGTTGCCCGATGGATCGTCCTTTTGCCTTAGTTACCATGCCGGCAACGGTGTGGGTTACCTTAAGACCCAACATCTTAGCCAGATCCCCAGTTCCCGTCACATCAATATCCAAAAGACAGACGGGTTTGCCGCTTCGCTGGGCAAGACACACGGCTAAGTTGGCCGCGATGACGGTCTTTCCCACCCCGCCCTTAGTGCCGAAAACAACCAAACAGCGGGAAGACTGGTATTCTCCCGTTTGGTTGATTTGTGGCAGGTCATTGGTCTCAGGCATGGCTCTACCTTCTTTTTAAATGTTTCGGAAAATAGACGGCTTTTATATACAAGTATAGCATACCCTGACAAGGGTACTGGTGGACACAGCGACGATGGGAGAGTTGTTAAAGATGAAAAGCGACTGGAACTTCCAACCACAATTCCCTTTCGGCTAGCTGAGAGGGAAAAGTGGGGTATGGAGCCTGAGTTTTCGCAGCGTGCAGCGCTTCGCTGTCCAGCGCTTGAATTCCTGAAGATTGAGAAACGGTGATTTCCCCGAGACTCCCGTCAGAGAAAAGGCGCAATCTTAATTTGACCGTTCCGGATAAATTGAGTTGGTGTTCACGGCTAGGGTATTGAATCGCACGGGCAATGCGCTCTTGAACCAACAAAGCATATCGCAGCTTGGGATCATCGATACCAGCCGTTGTCACCGCTTGTTCTAACGCTAAGCGGCGTTCGGTATTCGATTGGCTGTCCCTTAAGAGCTCGGGTGTTACGGTAATCACCAACTCCCGCTGGGTTGCTTTAATCTCCGGAGAACGAAAGAGCCTACCGAAAACAGGAATGGATCCAAGACCGGGCACCTGACTTGCCGATTCGTTATCCTCGGATTCCAAAAGCCCGGCGATAACGATGGATTCTCCGGACTCGGTTGTCACTTCAGTATGCGCCTTACGGACTTTAAACCCTGGAACTAAAACGGTCGAACTTCCTACTGGAACAGTAAGACCGGAAGCCGTGTCAATTCCTGAGACCTCCGCTTCCAGCTTTGTGGTAATCTTCCCACCCTGCTGAACCACAGGGGTCATCTTCAACGTGACCCCGGTTTGCTTAAACTCGACATTTGCCGTCACCGTTCCTGTCCCTGTTCCCGTTGATGACGCTGCCAAAATAGGAACTTCAAGACCTACAAAAGAAGAGGCCTCTTTTCCGCTTGCCGTCACAAGTTTAGGTTCTGCCAAAAGTCTGGCACGGTTTTGTTGCACTAAAGCATTCAGGGTTGCCGAGAAACTGGAACGGGTCAGAGAGGTTCCAAACTTCATGAGCGAATCTCGCCAGGTCAAATCCGTCACGGAAGGTTCCGTGAAAGCGATCGAATTCGACCAGTTCACACCCAGGCGCTCTAAATCCGAGCGATTTAACTCAACGACCTGAACGGAGAGTCCAACGAGGGGGGGTGTGATTTCTTGTGGCACCGCTGGCAGCTTCAGTTCAACCAGATTGGCCGTATCGGGAAAACTGCTCAGCACTTGCTCTAAGCGATCCATATCTTCTTGGCGTTCAATCGTTCCCACAACGAATATTTTGCGATCTTCCCGACGGACTTCCACGCCAGGAAAATTGGTCTGACTCAGCAGTCGACCCAACTGTTGCTCCGTTGTCTCCGGCGCTTTATCCAAGACCTCAACGGGCAAGACCCGCTGCCCGGCTCGATCCCAAATGATCAGATTCGTGCTGCCTGCGGTCTTGGCTTGGAGAAGCAATTCATTCGTGGACACGACACTCACATCCGCTATTTGAGGATTGCCAATCGCCACACGAATGACATCTTCTGCGGCAACGCTTTGAATCCTGCCTGCTTCAAGCGTAATTGTAAGGGAATCGCCCCGAAGGCGACTCTCCGCCTCCTGCAAGGCTTGTTCCATAATCTGATCTTCAGGAAGCAGGGTTTCTTCCTCTTGAGCATGCACTGTCCCTACCATCAACAAGGCAACGCCAGTGATTAGCATGAGAAAACCGGAGCGTTTTTCCATCAGTTAGAGCCACTCTCCTCTAACACCACCACATCCTTTACTAATCCCTTATAGACTTCCACTTGCCGAGCAGGCTTTGGTTCTGGTTGAGGTTGCTCTGGAATGGCTCCAAAAAGAGCTTCCATTACGGTATTCAGGTTAGCCGGAGCCACCACCACCTGAGAGCCAGAATCCGAAGGTGGCCGAAGACTAAGCTGAACCATTCCCTGCTGGCGTGCAAATAGTAAAAGGGCAATCTGTTGGGGATCTAAGGCTATCGTGACCGTATTCTGAGCAGCTACGGGTGGAGGGGTATCCTTGCCTGGTTGCGATTTTGGCTCCTGCCCGACCATATGACCAGCTACTGCCAAGATCGGTACATCTTGGAATAAGGTCAGTGTTACTGGCTCAGCAGCCTGCTTGTCCTTCGTGGGCACATTGACCGTCCAAACAAGATCCACCGTATCCCCAGGACGCACGAAACCTCCAACTCCGCTGAGCGCATCGATTCCGATCGTCACCGCTCTCATTCCCTTCGGCGTCATTTTCGATAATGTCTCAGGCGAAGGACCGCGCCCTGGCTCGCGAACTTTATTGCGCAGCAGTTGTTCTCCTTGAGCAATAGGGGCTACGGCAATACGCCCGATCAGATCGCCGTTATTAGGCGTTGCGAAGGGTTGAACGAAATCTTGTGGAATGGGCTTTAATGCCAGATCATCCGCAG
>JACPAW010000122.1 GCA_016180605.1 Candidatus Omnitrophota bacterium
TCGTGGGTCGTGGATCGTGAATCGTGTGTCTGAAGATTACGAAGGAAATCTCCTACCATGCTCCCAACTGCTCGACTAATTCGGGCCGCTTCCGCTTTGCGCGCGGCAATCCGCTCGGGATTTAGCTGTCGCAATTTCCAGCGGGACTCAGGGGATTGGGCAAGCCGCTCGATGAGGTAGGCCATTTGAGGCGAGCGGCGCAGAAACTCAAGAGACTGCTTTAGCTCTTGTTCTGTCGGCAGACGGCCGTAGAGGTCATCGTAGATCGTCACAATGGCAGCTGAGCGCGTCGTATCCAACTGGCGTTGCTGCTCTGAAGAGAACATAAGCGTCTGGATGGCGTTGACGTCCGCCCCCCAAACCGCTTGCTCTAAACCAAAGAGAACCGCAAGGCCAACACAGAAGGCCTTGGTCCGCTTTAAGTATATCCACCGTTCCATGTTCATTTAGGCTGCATCATTTGTGAGGTGTCCATAAAGCCGCCGCGGAAAAACTGGATTAAGATAGGAGCCGTAACAATGAGCATCGCGGATGCCAGACTGATAATTAACGGAAGCAGCATCTTGATGGGTGCCTGTTGGGCAAAACGCTCTGCCCAGTGGTAGCGCTGAAGCCGCATATCCTCTGAAAGGACTTTAAGTGCCTCCACCAGCCCCGTTCCCATCCGGTCGGCCTGGATGAGCGTTCTCGAAAAGGTGCTCGCCTCAGGAGTTTGCAGCCGTCTGGCAAACCCGCGCAAGGCATCCCGCCGACGCTTTCCCACACGAACCTCGGAGAGAACCACCCCCAACTCCTGGACAACCGGACAAGGGCGGAATTCCTTAAGCACATGGCTGATGGCACTCATCAAATCGGTTCCCGCACTGACGGAAAGTGCCAAAAGGTCCACCACCTCAGGAAGATCTCTACCCACCGTTTGCCGGCGAATCGCAATGCGTCTTTTGAGCCAAAACACAGGGATAAGGCACCCTCCGATGACGAAGAGAGCTAAAACCGCCGGCTGAATATCAGAAACTCCATGGGTAGCTATATAAACGATCAGCCCGGCTAAAGCCGCCATTTCTTGGATGACTAAAAATTCGAGTGGGGCCATCCGCATTCCGACTTCTTCTTGGGTTCGGTCAAGCCACTGCAGGTACCCACGAAGTGGAAGAGCCTGGTGCAATGGATTGATCAGTGCTGCCATTTTTGGAATAAAAGAGGGCATGTTGCTTGGCTTAAATTCCGAACGCAGCCGTTGACGCACCATCCGCTCCTCGGAATTAGGCCAAAGCGACCACGCTAGGACACAACCGCTAGCGAAAGCCAGCATCATGACGATCCATAGCATCGCGACGTCCCTCGTTAAAATGGCATCCGACCAAATCGCAAAAATAAGGCAATTGTAACCATCTGGGCAAGAATAATGCCGCCAAGTATGACGCGCCCGAGAGGATCTTGTAAGAAGAAATTAAAGTGCGATTTATCGATGTTGTATGTCACGAAAATGAAGGCAACCGGCAGAAACATCATAATGATACCCTGCAGGCGAGCCATGAAAGTGAGTGTGACGATTCTTTCGCGAATTTTCTTGCGCTCGCGAAGCGTTTCCACAAGCTGGGTAAAAATAGTCGTGATATCGCCACCCAACTCGCGGGTCACCAAAACCGCCGTGACAAACAGGTTGGTTTCATTCGAAGGAAGACGCTTCTTAAAGTGCGTCATGGCATCCTCCAATCCGATCCCCATGCGCGTTTCCTTAAGAATGAGGCCAAACTCCTGGGATATCGGAGCCGGCATCTCTTCGGCAACGACGGCAAACGACTGCATCATGCTCAAACCCGCCCGCAGACAACTGGACAAAAGCATGAGCCCATCCACTAATTGGTTCTGAAATTTCTTATAGCGCGAGGCTTTAAACCGTTTAACCCATAACCTTGGAACCACAATCCCGCCTACAAAACCCAGCAGCCCCAAAAACCAAATACCCGAAGCCAACCACAATAGCAGTCCCAGCGTTGGCGGAACGGCTAAATGCAACAATTGAAGCTGTTGTCTTGAGGCAATGAAAAACAAGTCCTCCAATTGTTGCTGGGCGCTCTGAACCTGTTTCGAAACGTAATTGCTAACTCTTTGTTTAACTGGTGGATAGCCCGCTAACCCGATCAGCGCGCCAGAGCTGAAGGCCAACCCGTAAACGATAAAAGCGATCATTAGTGTCTATTTTTGCCTAATGTTAAATACATTTGTAAACTAATAACGATTGTCGCAAAAAAAGACCTCAACTTTAAAGGTTACCATATTTCACTGACGCAGCATTCCATGGCCGATCCCATAGGCTCCAGAGTGCATCCGATGCACAAGGGACGATCGAACAAAGGCGAAAACCAAAAGCAACGCTCCTGCAATGGTCACAATAAGAACCGTCAACTCAACCGTCGATTGACCCCGTCTCATTCGCATCATTGAACCGACCCTAATTCCAATTTCACCAGAGTGTTATGATTTGACGAGCGCAGCTCAATGGCGCAATAGCGACCCAACCGCTCAAACTCCAATCTCTTCTCTTCTTGTACCTTGTACCCTGCACCTTGTACCTCTCTACGCTTCCAGCCACTTCGAACCATCTGCTCCTGATAGTAGCTTCGCACCTGTTCTATCGGATCTTGCGTCACCAACAGCAAGGTTTGCGAAGACGCTGTGGATTGGGCCTGTGAAATCACTCTGCCGTTGGGATAGCGCGGAATACTCACGGGTAGATCAACGGTATTTTCATCAATGCCTTCCTCACTGCAGCAGATGTTAGTGGCATGCTGTTGCTGTCCTACCCAGGGAGCTTCATCCCCAGCCCACCGGTTGAGAAAAACGGCTGTGCCCTTTCCCATCGGAAGCAGATTGACGATGACGCGCTCATTGCCGCGCGTGGCGAAAATTTGCCGACGCAAAGCCATTGCCGTGTTTCGATACGCTTGCACTAGAGACTGTAACTGTTTTTGGCGATTGGTGTTAGGCTCATTCTGAATTGTCAAAGAAAGTTGGTCGATCAGCGAAAGTTGCTGGGCCTGCCAAGGCAGAAGCAGCTTTGTCCAGCCAAAGATAGGAAGTGCTTCTTCGTAAAACTCAAGGAGGGTTTGTGGGTCATCCTCGGTTCCAAAACCCTGAACTGAAAGGGTAGCCTTACCAATTCGGACGTGGAAGAGTTCGGGTGGAGCCAACAGCCTGTTGGGAATCGGAATCTCATGTAAAAGTCCAATGACCTCCACGGACGCATTGGCCGTGTAAACAGAGTGAGGCTTTGCCAAGAACGTGATTGAACTGGAATAGGAAGTTTTTGCTTCGCCGGCACTGGCAAGGCCCCCACCCTGCCATACGCTGCCGAGGACAAAAAGAGGAACTATTATCCTGTAGATGCCTCTTAGCGTCAAGGAAATTTCCATTTTCATCATCGCCTAATTGGTATGCGTTAGACTAACTTGGGCTTGTTGATTCTGCGGCCAAGTCCAAGGTTCTGTGACAACCGGTGGAGCACCATATTCAGCGGTAGAATTCGCCTCAACTTCCCGAAAACGCGACCGCCACCCGCCACCGCTTGGATCGGTTGGCGTGGGGGTACCTGTGTTTCCGGCAACACGATGCAACACTTCCATTCTGACGGTACCCGCAGCCTCTGGAATGATCTTCTCAGGAACCCCTTCATCATAGGAAAGTGCGTCTTGATCCACCCCACACACATTCGTCGGACAGGGCCCAATGGGCATGAGGCTAAGATCTGGGACGGTCACTCCAGGGGGAACGCCTGCCAAATCAAAGTCATAACGCTTGACACCGTTGATCACTTCCAACGGGTTTAGCTGCCAATAGTTGGCTGGCATATCCAAAACAGGGCCTGGCGCGTTGATGCCCCATCCTGTGCCGCAAGCATAATGAGGATAACGGGCATCCTGGGGAATCCAGAAATAATAAGACATCTCAAGCGGCAACACCTGCAATTCTGGGGGATCGGCCGGGTAGGTAGCGCGATAGAACGTCTCGTGTCGATCGATCCCTCTTAAGGAGCTGCTGTACCACTGAGCCTCGACGTAATAACTGCTGGTTGGATTTTGGTAGAGATCCGTGATCAAACCATCTATGGTACCCCCAGGTCCTTGGACGACTATCGGATCGCCAAATCCAGGAATGTTCCTCACTACCATATTATTGAATGCCGCCGTAAACGTCCCCTGACAGCCCATCTTCCAAGCTTCCCGCATGACTCCATCGCAGACTTGATGAAAGTAGGCCATAGGTCCTTGCTGGCCGAATATGAAATCTCGCATGGTATCGGCATATACTTTCGCGTTGGGACAAAATGGGACTAAGAACACAGCCTGAACCATGGCAACGGTATCCCACATTTTGCG
>JACPAW010000123.1 GCA_016180605.1 Candidatus Omnitrophota bacterium
TCGGATTTACTGGGGCCTTTGCGGCTGCCCTCTCATCCGCTGTTAGCGCTCAACTTCGGCTATTCCGGGCTTCGGCCTGCAGCGGCACTTCTCTCCACGCTTTTTCAAAAGCCCCCTGCGCGCGCCCTGTTTGCGGGGTTGGCGGCACATGCGGCCATGTCGCTTCATAAAACCTGCACGGCCTCCTTCGGTATGATTTTAGGTATCCTCGGCCATCTGACGGGATGGCCTATTGCGCGTGGCGGATCGCAACAGTTAGCGCATGCACTCGTTAGTCATTTTCGCAGTCTGGGAGGTCGTCTCTTGCTCAACACCCCGGTGACTACTCTGGCTGAATTGCCCGCCTATGCTGCCGTTCTATGCGATGTGACTCCGCGCCAACTCTTAAGCTTAGCGGCAGATCAGTTACCTGCGGCTTATTCGCGTCAACTGGAACACTATCGTTATGGCCCAGGAGCGTTTAAAATCGATTGGGCGCTCAACGGGCCCATTCCTTGGAAAGCTTCCGGCTGTGCGCGCGCTGCGACCGTTCATTTAGGAGGTGCTTGGCAGGAGATTGTCGCCGCCGAAGAACAGGTATGGGCTGGAAAAATCCCCGAACAACCCTTTGTCCTGCTCACGCAGCCTACTCTTTTCGACGGCACACGGGCCCCCATCGGGGCCCATACGGCTTGGGCCTACTGCCATGTCCCCCACAACGCTTCCGTCGATATGACGGAGCGCATCGAAGCTCAAGTCGAGCGCTTCGCTGCTGGTTTCCGGCAGCGCATTCTGGCTCGCCATACATTCTCCCCACAGGCACTACAACGCTACAATCCGAATTATATTGGAGGAGACATTAATGGGGGCCTCCAAGATTTTAAGCAGCTTTACACGCGTCCCCTGCCACGCTACGTTCCTTATGCGACCCCCGTTCCCGGGCTTTATCTTTGCTCCTCTTCTACGCCCCCTGGCGGGGGCGTCCACGGATTATGCGGCTACCATGCCGCCCAAGCGGTTTTAAAGAAGCAAAGCCGCTTCGGAAGCCCTACGCGGATTCGGCCATGAGTGCCCGGTACTGCTGCGATTTGGCACGAGGCTTGCTGGGTTCCGGTTTCCTTATTAGATATGGGATCTTCGCCGTACCAGGCATTCGCTATAAGCCTGGATGCGCCTATAGGTCAGTATCACCAGTCCAACCAGGAGTCCGAGCATTCCCACGAATAGATTTCCCATGGTTTATCTCCAACTCTGTTTGAGTACTCGATTCGTTCTGTTCTTGTTCTTCGCATTGAGCGCGGTGTACTTGCAAGGCTTCCCGCGAAACGAACGTCTTGCCGCAACGGACACAAGAGAAACTTTGCGTTGCTTTCTTTTTTGAGAAAAAGCCCATGAGAGTCCCCTCCTTTTAGTCCCACCGGTATTGATTTGCTTCGCCAATCAGGTGGGACTCTTTTTGGTCCCACCATCTTTGATTTGCAACGCAAATCAGGTGGGACTCCTTAAATCCTGCGTCACACTGTTCTACTTCTGTGCTTTACTTGGATTCGCTTGGACTCCAATTCGCTAATCCCGCATGGGGACTCGCGTCATCACCCATAGAGCTGAGTCCCATGCGAACCTCGGATTCTTTTTTGCTCAGCTGCTCGCCAACGCCCTGTTGGATTGCACCCCATTCTGCCTTGGTCTGTCTGAGTTTTTCTTGAATCTCCTCGTGGCGCTCGCGAGCTTCTTCATCGATCTTTTGCTGGTGATCCTGGAGTTTTGCCCGGATATCCTCCCGCTGCTCTGCTGCGCGCTGCCGGATCTCTTCCTTCTTTTCTTGAAACTTTACTCGAATTTGCGCTTTCTGTTCATCGGTCGTGGCAGCATCCAGTTCTTGCTGCTCGTTATTTTCAAGGCTCGCCAATTCCTGTTTTGTCTTGCTTGCAATATTCGCTTCATCCTCACGAGCCTTGGCCTGGGCTTGTGTCTTTTCACTTTCCAGCCGGGCTTCTAGCTGTTCGAGTTCCTTCTGCAGATTCGCACGCTCCTGAACTTCTTTTTCATTGCTCTGGCTGGTGCTTGCCTGGTTCCTTGACGCATCTTGCCGTGTTTCCTGAGGCTCATCGGTGGCGCGGTAAGATTGGCCCATGGCAAAAGACGACAACGACTGACTTGTTGCTCCTACCAAACTGCCCATGACAATGACTAACAACACTTTTGCCTTGCTCATCTTGTTTTTCCTCCATTTCATTTGGCATTTGGCCTTTCGGCCCGCATAAAATTTCTTACCCATTTGCTACCGTAGCATGTGCTAGATGACAACAAGATCACTTTTGGATGAGAGAATCGTCATTCGGCAGTTGACTTACATGCCTTCTGCGGGATTATTGATACCCGCTTGTTCCTCGAATTCTTCCTTCTTGCTGCGAACCTCGCGGCGGATGGACTCTGTGGCATTCATTACCGAATCCCGGACTGCTTGGCCCGTTTCGCGAATGCGTTTTGCTGCGATCTGGGCTTGTTCCCCTAGCTGCTCTCGCGTTTCTTTGCCGGAGCGCGGTGCCAAGAGTAAACCCGCAATGGCACCCAATGTCACACCGCTGAAAAAAGCGATCGTTGAATCTGCTACCGTTCGCGACTCTACTGACATTTTCCTTCTCCTCCTAAGAGTTCTTTGATTATGGATTACGCTCTTGGTGCCCTGCGCCAGAAGACCAGTGAAACGAGCGATAGCACCAAAAACACGAAGAACAATACCTTCGCAAATTCAATCGCCGTTCCGGCTACTCCGCCGAATCCAAAAATAGCCGCAATGATTGCAATGATGAGAAAGGTTGCCGCCCATGACAACATGCCCTTCACCTCCTCCTGCGTTGGTTGCTAAGAGCAAGTGTAGCGCGGCGAGGATTACGAAAGGATAACGGTGAGATTACATCTCATTCAGGTAACCGGTCGCCGTGATGCCATAGAATGACCGCTATAGCGAGGCTGCCGATTGCATTCGCAATGAGGCCCATCAGCGTATTGACATAGCCGCCAACCCCAATGTTGTCATTGTTGAAGGATCACGCTAACTACTTTGTCATGGAAAAGTTATGGGGTTGTTATCTTCATGTGATAGGGTAACGGCAGGAAACTGAGGGAGGCTGCAAAAAGGAGGATACCACCATGACCCAGGTGCCCTTGGAGCCGATCATCGCGATCGTTTCAGGCATCCTCATTTTTGTGATGCCGAGTCTCTTAAACTATATCGTTGCTACGTATCTAATCGTTGTAGGGCTAGTAGGTCTAATGGGATAACGCCTTAAGAAGGAGACGCTGATGAATCTGTAAGCAGTGATGGTCAGGATTCCATGAACAAATTGTAACCTCAAGTTCATGATCTGCTCATGTAGGGTGTGCCATAATTTCCACACGTAAAGGGGATTTCAAAACGGAGGATAAAAATAATGAAGAATCAATCACTGAAGGCAGCCAGCGCGTTGATTGTCAGTCTGTTCTTT
The DNA here is from genome assembly GCA_016180605.1 of Candidatus Omnitrophota bacterium. Lineage (GTDB taxonomy): Bacteria > Omnitrophota > Gorgyraeia > Aquiviventales > Aquiviventaceae > JACPAW01. Next base: position 3,468 of record JACPAW010000123.1, read on the forward strand.
GCAGGGAGCGTTCAAGCGCAGAATGCCACGAGCGAACGTACGGAATCGGAAACAGCCGTTTATAGAAACGGAAGATATCAGACAGCTGAACTTTACGCTAGTCGATGGTCTGCAGGAGGAGGTTTAGGGCTAATTGGCTCAACTCCGGATGGCACAGCCTTAGCTGCAACCAGTCATGTGGAATATTTTATCAATGAGCAATTATCCGTTGGGCCTCTCTTGCAGCTGGGATTCACGGATGACATGACCCAAATTGGCCTCTCTGGACAAGCGAAGTATTGGGTCGATCTTCCAGGAACGGCAGGCAGAAGCAAGGTAAACCTTCAAAGCGGTGTGGGTTTCACTCACGCTGACTTTCGGGCAGATGACAGCTCTTGGCTTGTCCCATTGGGCGTTGGTTTCGAGCAAGCCCTTCAATCCGGGCAAAGCTTGACGGCTAACTTGCTATTGAACTTCACGGATCTAAATACCGGTGCAGGCACCGGGGCCGATGTGATGCCGAGCTTTATGTTTGGGCTACGATTCTAATGAGGAGCCTTCCCAGCAGTCGCCAGAAGCGGCGGATTGTAGACCCCCCTCCTGCCGCTTCTGGTCCCCACCCTATCCAAAAGCAAGCCGTAATGCTTTGCCTGTTCAGCATGCTGATCGTGTGGGCGGGAATGGGAACTGGCTGTGCGAGGCGAACGCACCACATTCGAACCGAAACCATGGTGCAGCAACCGGCAACACCTGTAGTCGTAGAGCAACATACCCTAAGGACAGAAACGATAGAGCGGCAACCTCAGGGAGTTCTCAGCAGCCTGGTCCATGTCGTGGGTGAAATCATCGCCCTTCCCTTTCGTTTGGTGGGTTTGTTCTGAGAGTATATAA
>JACPAW010000124.1 GCA_016180605.1 Candidatus Omnitrophota bacterium
CAGTATAGGTACGATGAAGCTTGGGCTCGCTTGTCCCACCGGTGGTGCAGAGACAATGCGGACCCACGATGCCTAGCGGTAGGTGGTTGAATCATCCCCTCACCTGCTGGAGCCCCGCCATAGGCAGGGCGTGATTGACAACCATGGGTAAAATCGACTGCCGGTCAATCCTGGCAGTGCCGAAGATTTGATTTTTCTCAGTGACGGCACTGCCGCCAGCAGGTGGGGGGATCAAGGACATATAGCGCACAGATTGTGCCTTTGTAAGAACTTATTATTTTAACACATCAGAAAATCCGTGTCAAAAGTACCTATCTTGTTGTATTAAAATAAGTTACGATTTATCTTTCGGAAGTTGGCGCAATTGTTCCAGCGACAACTGAACGAATTTCTCTGGGGGTTCTTTAACCTGACGCTGCCCCGGACGCAAAAGCTCTTTCATATCCAGCCACATGCCCTCCCGTGAGTAGGCCGCAATATCGTGGCGCTGGGTGTCCATTCGAATGGCATCTTCAGGACAGGCTTCCACACAATAACCGCAGTAGATACACTTTCCGAGGTCGATATCGAAGCTTTTGGGGTATTTTTCGATGTTCGGATCAGGATGTTCGCTCGCTACGATATAAATACATCGAGCAGGACAGACCGTTTCGCACATCATACAGGCAACGCAGCGGGGCGTTCCATCTTCGCGGCGGGTCAGCCGATGGCGAGTGCGCAGCCGCAGAGCGGTTTTCCGCTGCTGATCGGGGTACTGGATGGTCACCGCCGCTGGGACATCGCGGAACAAACCGAAACGATGGGCGATGTGAAGAAAAAGGTTGCGCCAGAAATGACGCGAGGTCAAGGCAAGTCCTTGCACGATTGCGGGAAGATACGTCCGCTCCCAGAAGTTTAGTTTTCTGCGCTTATGTGCGTCCCGAATCCTATGGAGAAACTGTTCGCTAAGCGTATTCATACCTCTCGCCATATCACTGAGTCGGAAAACCGTTTACCAACCTAGCGGGGCGGGTGGCACGGCGGGGGTCCCCTTTGTCCGCCCGCAGAGTCTGCAAGATAATGGGCCGCAAGTTCTGCAACTTGCGGCACTTCCTCGCCACCCCGCTTCGCGGGGTCCCCGGCTCGGTCGCAGCCCGAGGACGGACAAAGGGTCCGCCGTGACAGGACCCGCCCAGTTAAGGCTGGGAGCACACCACTATAATCAACGCCGTCACCACAAGATTCACCAGTGAAAGGGGAAATAGAATCTTCCACCCTAGATGCATGAGCTGGTCATACCGGAAACGGGGCAGCGTCCATCGAATCAGCATAAAAAACCATATGAATGCAACGACTTTCAGCGTAAAGGACAAGACCCCCAGAACCACGTAGACTGGATGTGAGACAGCGATCAATGCTCCCCACGGAAGGTGAAAGCCATCGGCAGCAAGATAAGGTACTTGCCATCCCCCAAAAAACAAAGTCGTCGTCAAAGCTGCGACGAGGACCACTTCAACGAAATCCGTCAGAAAGAACAAACCGAATTTCATTCCGCTATACTCGGTGAAGTAACCGATAATCTCCGGTTCTCCTTCCGGCAGATCGAAGGGAATCCGCTTTGTTTCCGCCAAGGCTGCCGTCATGAAAATCAAGCAGCCCAGCGGCTGCACAAAAACTCCCCAGGCTGGCAGATACCCTCCAAGGAAGGTCGCTCCTTGGCGTGCCACGATCTGATTCATATCCAGGCTGCCCGCCCAAATGATGATCCCAATCAGCGAGACCCCCAGCGCAATCTCGTAGGCCAACATCTGGGAAGTCGCCCGCAATCCTCCTAGCGTTGCCAAATTATTCCCGGAAGCCATTCCGGCCAAAATGACCCCGTAGATTCCAATAGATGCAAGCGCCAAGATGAATAAAAGCCCTGCGTTGATATCCGCCACCTGGAGCGGAATCACTCGCCCGGCCCACTCTAAGGGGGGTCCAATGGGAATCGCAATGAATGCCAATAGCGCAAACAACGCCGATAGAAAGGGGGCTAGCGTATGCAGAAAACGGTCGCCTTGCTGCGGGATGAAATCTTCCTTCGTCAGGAGCTTGAGGACATCCGCCAAAGCGTTGAGGATTCCTAGACCGCCAAGCTTGCGTAAGACCCAGTTGATCGGCATTGCCCATCCCCAAGGAAGCGCGAAAGTAGCTCGGTTTGCCCCGACGCGATCCTGCATGAGCGCACTTTGTTTGCGTTCAAGCCAGGTCTGCATCCCCGCCAGGTTTAGCACCCCGAAGAGGACTACTGCGTCGATACCAATCTTAATCGCTAAATCAACTAACATGGCCATTGAAAAGTTCGGAGTTCGGAGTTCGGAGTTCGGAATTTAAAAAGTTGGTTTTTTTAATTCCGCACTCCGCACTCCGCACTCCGCATTCCGAACTCTCTACATTGACTCATCGCTCAAGGTTTCGCTAGTAAGACTCCTTGTTCGCCGATTGCGCCGTACGTCAAACCATGGAATGCCGGCTCGAAGTTGGCAAGCTCCGCGAAGATCGACGGCGCATCCTTCCATCCCAATGGCACGCCAAGCTTCCCACTGAGTTCCGTAGCAATCTGCCAATCCGCCTTAGCGGCACCGAGAGGCTCAAATGCCGCGTGGATGCGCTGGATGCGCCCTTGGAAATTCGTCAGAGTCCCGTTCTTCTCCGCGCAAACCGCACTCGGAAGGATCAAGTGAGCCAATTCCGAAGTCGGGTTTGCATTGGGACCTTGGAATGCCAACAGCTGCAAGCGCTCCGCCGCTTTTTGGATGCGCCCCTGGCCGAAAAGAGCTGTTAAATCCTGTGTAAAGGTCCACAAAACGCGCAGATTGCCTTGGCAAGCCCGCTCGATCAGAGATTCGGCTGTCTCGGGAATTCTTAGCGCTTCTGCTCCACGGCTGTTGGGGGATTTGTCCGCCTGAAGCAAGAAAGAATCCGCTGAGCCTAATGGAGGCCGCTGAAAAGCAATCTGTCCGATTCCTATTTTTCGGCACAGCTGCAAGACCGCATACAAATCCTCATTCGTCAAATGGCTTGAGAGAATCACACCGACTTGATCCAAGAAACCCTTTTCTTTAAGTCCGCAAATGGCTAAAGCCAGCTGGGCCAAAGCTTCTTCCCAATCCAGCGTCTTAAGCACGCCATTTTGGCGCTGCTGAACCTCGGTCAGCCTGCCTTCATCCATGTAACGGTAACCGAAACGTCCCTCATCGCACATCCACCACTGATTCACGTCGGCGTTATACCGTGGTTTGAGACGCATGACCCGGGCTCCCTCTGCAATATGCCCTCGCCATTCCCGCTCCCGGTTGTAATGAATTTGGATGTTGCAACCGCGAGAGCAGCCGGTGCATACCGAGTTGGCAGAACCCAAATACCACACCCGGCATTTAAACCGAAAGTCCCGATCGGTCAAAGCCCCAACCGGGCAGATGTCCACCACGTTTCCCGAATAATTGTTGTCCAGCTGCTTGCCAGGATGCAGCCCGATTTCGGAATGGTCGCCGCGGTTGAAGATGCCGAATTCCCCCGTTTTTGTCACTTCATCCGTAAAGCGCACGCACCGGGAACAAAGAATGCAGCGCTCCGCATCCAGCATGACGCGGGGCCCGATGGGTACGGCTTTGGGTTTTTTGATTTTTGTCTCATTGAACTTTGGATCGTAAAGGCCGTAGTTCATGTAGTAGTCCTGCAGCCAGCACTCCCCTGCCTGGTCGCACACCGGACAATCCAACGGATGATTAATCAGCAAAAATTCCAATACGTCGCGGCGACCCGCAAGCACTTTATCGCTTGTGGTGTTGACCACCATGCCGTCTGTCGCTTGGGTGTAGCAGCCAATCTGCAACTTGGGGTTGCCCACGATCTCAACGAGGCAGATGCGGCAGTTGCCCGCAATGGATAAGCCTGGGTGGTAGCAGTAAAACGGTACGGGGCTATTGGCTTTCTCGCAAGCTTGCAGGATAGTCGTTCCTTGCGGAACGGTCACTGTCTTGCTGTCAATGGTCAGAGTGATGAGTCTGGATTCAGCCATATAATTGCTCAACGTTGGACTTTAGAGGACAGACGTCAGAATTCAGAAATCAGAAAACAGATGTCAGAAGTTAGATAAATTCTGACCTCTGACCTCTGACCTCTGACCTCTGACCTCTGATTTCTGAATTCTGACCCCTGATCTCCATAGTCACATCACATTTGCCCTGTTGCACGTGAAACTCTCCGCCCCAGCAGATCGAGCATCGGGGCGGATCCGCCCCTGGCTTTCCCACATGGGCGGAAAACTCTTCCCGAAACTTCGTGATATAGCTC